>CALBDV010000573.1 GCA_937927565.1 uncultured Holophagales bacterium | reverse complement strand
TGACGAAGAAGGAGCTGAACCGGCCCTCTCCACGAACACCCGCAGGAATGACCAGATCCTCTGACCCGTTCGTCATGCCGTCGATCGGGCCACCCTGCCCGCCGCCGCCCATCTGGGCCGTGGCGGGAAACGTGACGAGGGCACTGACGAGAGCCGCTGCACCGAGATATGACTTGAGACACCGCATAGAAACCTCCTTGTGTCGGACCGTTGACGGCCTTGGCTCGTCACGGGTCGTTCTATCACTATATGGTCATATCGTGTTTCGCCCTGGCGTCGCGCCAGCTGAAACGCTAGGGGCTGAACCACCAGGGGATCGTCAGGAAGGCAAGCGTGAGGGCGACGACGATCCAGAGCAGACGCCGCCATCGCCGGTCGCGCGGGTCTGGATTCCATGGCCTCGAATCGGTCCCGGTCGCGCAGCAAGCCGCGGAACTCGTCCTGTAGGTAAGCCCGACTGACGCCCAGAGCAGGACGATCGTGCCGATGGCGAGGTACGGCCGGTACTCGTGGAAGAGGGCGAAGGAGCCGGCCCCGGCGAGGCCGAGCATGCCTGCAGCGGGCGGACCGATACAGCAGAGGGAGGCGCCGATTGCCGAGACGAGCGCCGCGACGAGGCTCATTCTGCTCAGAGCACGGGCCGCTGGAGGGGTCACGATGACGTTCCGCTATCACCCGGACGAGCCGATCCGGACCGAAGCGCTGCGACGATCACGGCTACGGAAGGCGCTCCGTGGTCACCCGCGGAACCGTAAAGGCGACAGGACGCGCTCCCGCCTGGTGACGCGGATGCCCCGGAGACGTCGACGCCGTTCACCAGAATCGTAGGAGACCCCCAGACCCGGGCGCGGTCGGGAACGTTCGGTCCGCTAGCGTCGAGCTCGTGCCAGACGGAAGGGTGGCCGGCTTCCGCAAGGGCCGCCCGGAGGTTCGTGCGAGCCCTGTCGCGGTTCGGGCAGTCGTCGAAGGCGACGAGCTCGACAATGGGCATCGGCCCTACATCCCTTGCCCGAGCCGGACGACATCACGAGGCTGCACTTCGCGTTTCAATGCGCGCTCCGTTTTTGCGGGGACGCGTCGGACGAACCGGAGCCGGAAAGAAACGCCTCGATCTGCCTTGC
>CALBDV010000572.1 GCA_937927565.1 uncultured Holophagales bacterium | reverse complement strand
TGCGGCACGCCGGCATCGGGAAGGCGCACCTCGTCGGATCGTCCTCGGGCGGCGGTCTCGCCATCGACTTCGCCCTCGCGCATCCCGAGAAGGTGGCGTCGCTCACCCTCGTGGGGGCCGTGGTGAGCGGCTTGCCCTACACCCGGCACATGCAGGGCCGCGGTGGGCACCTGACCCGGAAGGCAACGAACGACCCGGTGGAGGAGCGCCGTTACTGGTCGACGGTCGACCCGTACTTCGTTGCGCCGGAGTCGAAGGCGACGCACGAACGGGTCGCGGCGATCCTCGAGGCCTCGCCGCAGAACCTCGACCGGGCGAGGGAGCGCCACTCGCAGCCGAGGCCTCCGGCGGTCGGGCGCCTCGGGACGATCCGCGTCCCGGCCCTCGTCCTGGTCGGCGAGCACGACATCCCCGACGTACACGCCCACGCGGGGGCGATTGCGGCCGGGATACCGAACGCGCGGCGCGACGTGATCGCGGAAAGCGGGCACGTGCCCTACATGGAGCAGCCGTCCGAGTTCACGACGCACGTCGTCGGGTTCCTGCAGGGGGTCGCGTTCCAGTCCGTCCTCGACGGCGAGGGCCCGGCCCGCGCGACGGAGGTGCTCCGCGCGGCGCGTGCGAAGGATCGGGCCGCCGTGCTCTTTGCCGAGAACGACCTGAATCGCAGCGCACACCAGAAGATGATGGATGGCGCGCGGGCCGAGGCCATCGCGCTGTTCCGCCTGAACGTCGAGGCCTTCCCCGCGTCGGCGAACACGTGGGACTCCCTCGGCGAGGCGCTCCTGGCCGCGGGCGACCGCGAGGGGGCGAAGGCCGCGTACGAGAAGGCGTTCGCGGTCGACCCGGCGACGCCGGGCGCGAAGGCGGCCCTCGAACAGCTCGCGGGAGAGGGCTCGTCGCCTCGATAGCGCTCACCGTGCGTGACCGCACCTCGTGAGGCAAGATACGGCCCCTGGCGGGAGGGGTCCGCGATTCCGGGCAGAAGTGCGCAGTCCTGAGCGCCAACCGCCGGACGAGACCCGCAAACGCGCCTGAGGCGAGGAGCGAGGAACCGGATGTGCGGAATCGTATCGATCTGTCACGGTAAGGACGTGCCCGGGCTCGGGCTCGAGGGGGGCGAGCTGCTCAAGCGCCTCGAGTACCGGGGATACGACTCCACCGGGGGCGCCTTCATCCGAGCCGACGGTTCCGTGAAACTCCTGAAGAAGGTGGGGGCCCCGAGCCGCGTCGTTCCCGACCTCGGGATCGACCGTGAGTCGGGGCAGCGGTTCATCGGGCAGGTCCGCTGGGCGACCTACGGCGCCGTGACGGATGCGAACGCCCAGCCTCACCACGTGAGGTGCCGCGTGGAGCTCGTCGGCGCCCACAACGGCAACATCTCCAGCACCGACACGCTCCGGCCCATCCTCACCACCCGCGGCCACGACGTCGTCTCCGAGAACGACGGCGAGGCGCTGACGCACCTCGTGGAGGAGGCCTACGCCGGGAACCTGTCCGAGCCGACCGCCGTTCTCGCCGGGGCCCGCGCCGCACTGACGGCCGCCGGGCTCGAGGTCGAGGTCCCGGACGATGCGCTCCTCCTCGTCGACGCGGCCCGCAAGGCCGACGCCGAGGCCCAGGGCTCCTACGCCGCCGCCTACGCCGACCCCCGCGGGACGGGCGTGGTGGCGGTGAAGTCGGGGTCGTCTCTCTACGCGGGAGTCGGCTCGGACGACACCGGGAAGTTCGTCGTCGTCTCGAGCGACCTGACGTCCGTCCTTTCGAGGACGCGGATGCTCGTCCCGCTCGCTGAAGGCCAGGGAATCTGGTTCACCGACCGGGAGTACGTCGTCTTCAGCCTTGGACCCGTCCTCTCCTTCTCCGCCCCGAGGGCCCGGCGCTCGAAGCTGAACGTCCGAGACACCGAGCTGCGCGCCCCGTTCGAGTACTTCATGGACCAGGAGATCGCCTCCTCGCCCGAGAACCTCGACCAGGTCGCCCTCTACTACTTCCGCTCGCCCCAGACCGAGGGCCTCTTCGCGGCGTTCGAGGACCGCGTCGACCTCTGCAAGGCCATCGTCGAGAAGCTCATGGGCCTCTACGGGGCGACCGACGAGGCGAGCCTGGCGGACGGCTTCCGGGCGCTCCTCGCCGACCCGCTCCACCTCGAGCTGGAGGAGCGGGTGAAGGCCCACCGGGCCGTGATCGTCGCGCACGGGGAGACGCACGTCTCGGACGAGAAGGCGCTCCTCGCGGACCTCGCGCGCCTGCAGCCGGAGGCGGGAGAGGCCCTCGCCCTCCTCGACCTCGTCCTGGTCTGGAAGAAGCGGCGCCGCATCACGGCGCTCCTCCAGGAGCTCGTGAAGGCGATTCGCGAAGCGCAGAAGGAAGGCGGACGCGTCTTCGTCGTCGCGTCGGGCACGTCGTACCACGCGGCGCTGACGGCCGGCTACTTCTTCAACCACCTCGCGGGAGTCTCGGTCTTCCCCTGCAACCCCGGCACGTTTCGCTCCCTCTACCTGAACACGCTGAAGCCGGCGGACCTCCTGGTCGGCATCTCGCAGTCGGGCGAGACGAAGGACCTCGTGGACGTCTTCCAGGACGTCCAGTCGCGGATCCCCGCGCTGCGCCGCGTCTCCCTCGTGAACAACGAGAACAGCCGGATTCCGCAGGAGCTGTCGGAGTTCTACCTGCCGATCCTCTGCGGCCCCGAGATCGCCGTCGCCGCCACGAAGAGCTTCCTCAACC
>CALBDV010000571.1 GCA_937927565.1 uncultured Holophagales bacterium | reverse complement strand
AAGATGCTCGTCTGCTCGAAGGTCGACGAGTCCGACGTGGGGCGAATCCGGGTGCGGCAGCCGGTGACGTTCAAGGTCGACGCGTTTCCGAAGGACGTCTTCAAGGGCGAGGTGAGCCAGGTCCGCATGAACCCGACAACAGTGCAGAACGTCGTCACGTACGACGCCGTCGTCGAGTTCCAGAACCCGGAGCTGAAGCTCTTCCCGGGCATGACGGCGTACGTGATGATCCCCGTCGCCACCGCCCAGGACGTCGTCAAGATCCCGAATGCGGCGCTCCGCTACAAGCCACCGATGTCCCCTGAGGCCGTTCGCGCGCTCTACGCGAAGTACGGGATCGACGCGGCGGATCGGCCGGATACCACCCCGGCGTCGGACGCCCGGCCCGCCGCGGCCGCGCCATCCGGGGACGTCCGGCGTCGTGCCCGGGGGGAAGACGCCGTGGTCTGGAAGCTCCTGGCCGACGGGACCCTCGAGCCCGTTCGAATCTCTCTCGGAATCACCGATCACACCTTCACGGAGGTCACCGAAGTCGTCGTCGGGAAGCTGCAACCCGGTGACAACGTCGTCACGAGCTCCGTGTCGGAGAAGGCGTTGCCTCCAGGCGTGCTGGGGCCACGGCGTTGACGCAGGGGGACGTGGACACGGTCATCCGCCTCGAGGACGTCCACAAGTACTACGAGCTTGGGGAGACGCGGGTCCACGCCCTGCGGGGTGTGAGCGTCTCCGTTGACCGGGGCGACTTCGTCGCCATCATGGGGGCGAGCGGCAGCGGCAAGTCGACCTTCATGAACATTCTCGGGTGCCTGGACCACCCGACCTCGGGGCGGTATCTCCTCGAGAACGTCGACGTGTCCGGGCTCGAGAAGCGGGAGCTCGCGTCGATCCGGAACCAGAAGCTCGGGTTCGTCTTTCAGGGGTTCAACCTGTTGCGCCGCACGACGGCACTGGAGAACACGCAGCTCCCGACGGTCTACTCGAAGATCGACAAGCGGGAGCGTGCCGAGCGGGCGCGGGAGGCGCTCGCCCTCGTCGGGCTCGCCGACCGAGCCGACCATTTCCCCTCGCAGCTCTCGGGAGGCCAGCAGCAGCGAGTCGCGATCGCCCGCGCCCTCGTGAACCACCCGCCCATCCTGCTGGCCGACGAGCCGACCGGGAACCTCGACAGCCGGACCGCGGTCGAGATCCTGGAGATCTTCCAGGGGCTGAACGAGCGCGGACTGACGATCGTGCTCGTGACTCACGAGCACGACATCGCTCAGTTCGCGAGACGAGTGATCGTCTTCCGCGACGGAAAGATCCGCAAGGACGAGCCGGTCGTGGATCCGCCGCGAGCGCGGGACGTACTCAGGACCTTGCCGACGCTCGAGGACTGAGGGAAAGCCCGGCGTTCATCCTCGGCTCCGCCGCGTCCTGTTCAAGCTCGCCGGGCCGGCGGTCGCTGGTCGGGAGGTCGTCAGGAACGATCGGTGCAGGTCGTCGAAGAGCGCGAAGCCGCGTTCGAGGCGGGCTTCGTCGCCCGGGTTCGCGAGCACGAGTCCGCCGATCAGCTGCTGCACCCCGGCCGCGTCGGCGCGTCCGTACTTCCCGTCCTTGAGGTCGATGTCGTGGACGATCTCGGCGATCTGCCGCACGGCGGCGTCGGCGATCCCGAAACGGGAGACGAGGGTCTCGAACGAGCAACGGTCACCCTCGTGAGTGAAGTCCCCGCCCACCATATCGAACCGGAGCTCGCCGTCGCGGGCCTCGGTCGCGCGCGGGCTCACGAAGCGGAAGGACGCCTCGGGGTCGATGAATCGCCGGATCAGCCACGCCGAGGCGATCCGGTCAATGTGCACGCCGGCCCGCGTGACCCAGGTCCGCCCGACGAGGGCGGTCCGATCGAAGGCCGGAGCCATTTCCGGAGCCGGCGGGACGGGAGGCCGAAGGCGATCCTTGAGCGAGGAGAGGTCCATCTCGGCCGCGTGTCTCGACGGGGCCGTGAAGAAGTCGATGGCGATCAGCTCGTGGAGTCGCTTCTCCAGGCGTGCGAATCGGACGGTGAAGTCATCGGGGCCTGCGCCTTTCGGACGCCGCCGGCGAGAGTCCCTGATCGTCGAGCGAATCTCCTCCGCGAGGCCTTCGAAATCGGCGTCACGGGCACGGCGAAACCGCTCGACGAGCTCGTCGGTCGTAAGGCCGAACGAGAACTCCCCCTCGCACACCCAGGCCTCTCCGCCTCCTGCAACCGACTCCTGCGCGATCCACTGGAAGTCCTCCAGGCACTCGGGCGTCCGGGGCAGGACGTAGACGGAGTTCTTCAGGGGGAGCGCCCCTACCTTCTCCAGCCGATTGCGGACCTTGGCACGGAGATAGAGAGGCTTCGGCGGCAGCTGGTGGATGAGGAGGATCCAACGCTGGTCCGACATGGTCAGGGGTGCGATTCTGCCGGGTAAGTGCGCCGGGCGCCATCTTCGGAGGCACGGCACAGGTGTGCGTAGAGCGAGTCGTACAAGAAGGACGCCCGCTGCACGATGTCGAGGTCATCGTGGCCCACCTCGGTGAACCCCTGGCTGATGGCCCAGAGCCCGGCGGACTCGCGGGTCACGTCGATCTGGGCGGGGAAGTCCGCCCCGTGGACGATGAGGGCGAGAGCGGCAAGGGCCGGATCCCCGGGGATCCGTTCGGCGACCAGCTGTTCGAACGAACAGCGTCCCTGATCGTCCTCGTGCGGGTAGGTCGCGCCGGGAGCGTCGAACCCGACGGCGCCATCACACCGCTGAACCTCCGCAACCTGGGACGACTCGACGAAGAGGAGCTCTGCCGCGGGATCGAGGAACCGCCGGATCAGCCACGCGGTGGCGGTCCGATTCACGTGAATCCCTCTTCGCGTGACCCATTTCATAGAATGAAGTATATAG
>CALBDV010000570.1 GCA_937927565.1 uncultured Holophagales bacterium | reverse complement strand
AGCACAAGAAGATCCGCAGCGACCTCGGCATCTCCGTCTCCGTCCCCGGCGAGGCGGAAGACGTGATGAAGGCCGTCTTCGAGGGGCTCTTCCTCCGCGGCCGCGCCGACGAAGGCGCCCAGAAGGTCTTCGAGGGCTTCGACGCCTTCTTCCAGCCCAAGAAGGAGAAGCTCCACGGCGAGTGGCAGGCCGCGGCCGACCGCGAGAAGCGCTCGCGCACCCTCTTCGCCCAGGAGACCCTCAAGACCGCCGACGTGGAAGCCGAGATGAAGGCTGCGCAGGCGGCCGTCGGCTCCGGGGCCGACGCCGCCCGCTTCGTCCGCCAGGCGCTCGAGGCCCACAAGGCCGTCATCCGCCAGGACGCCCCCCTCGTCGCCGAGTTCTCCGAGTCGCCGCTCGCCCTCCGCGAGAGCCTGAACGAGGCCCTCCGCGCCAAGGGCCCCTCGGAGAACCTCCTGCGCGCCCGCTTCGACGGCCGCTCCGCGAAGGACGTCGTCCTCCTCACGCGCACCCACCCCGTCGTCCAGGCCCTCGGCTCCTGGGTCCTCGACACCGCCCTCGACCCGAAGGCCGAAGGCGTCGCCCGCCGCTGCGGAGCCATCCGCACCCGCGCCGTCTCCCGCCGGACGACCCTCCTCCTCCTCCGCTTCCGCTTCCACGTCGTCACCGAGAAGGGGAAGGAAGCCCGCCGCGAGCTCCTCGCCGAGGAAGCCGGCCTCCTCGCCTTCGAGGGCGCCCCCGCCACCCCCACCTGGCTCGACCCCGCAGCGGCCGAATCCCTCCTCGACGCCGCCCCCACCGGCAACCTCGACCCCGGCCTCGCTCGTGACGCCGTTCACAAGGTCGTGGCCGATCTCCAGGCCCTCGACCAGCACCTCACCGCCGCCGCCCGCGACCGCGCCGCCGTCCTCCACGCCGCGCACGAGCGGGTCCGCGAGGCGGCCCGTTCCCGCGTCAAGACCCGCGAGGTCGCGCCCCAGCCCCCCGTCGACGTTCTCGGCGTCTACGTCTTCCTGCCGGAGGCGAGGGCGTGAGCAGGAACCGTCGCGCCAGACGGCGTGTGGCAAAATGTTGTCAGAAGTGAATATATGACGACGCTTTCCCACACCCACGCAGGCCGCACCTCACGCACCGCTGTGCTCTCTGAAGCGAAGCGGAATGGAGTCGTCCTCGCTCGCGAAGTCCTCCGGCGTGGAATTCACACCCAAACGCTCACGCGCCTCGTCGCGGAGGGGCGGCTGGAGCGCGTCAGTCGGGGCGTCTATGCCTGGCCCGACCCCGACGTCACCGAACACCACAGCCTCGTCCTCGCGTCCGCCGCGGTCCCGAACGGTGTCGTCTGCCTCGTTTCCGCGCTCGTCTTTCACGGCATTGGCACTCAGCTTCCCCACGAGGTCTGGCTGGCGCTCGATCGACGAGCCCGTAAGCCGTCAGCCTGGGCAGTTCCGATGAGGGTCGTCCGCTTTTCGGGCACGGCGCTCACTTTCGGAGTCGAAGAGCACCAGCTGGAAGCGAAGACCGTGCGGGTCTACAGCCTCGCGAAGACGCTGGCCGACTGCTTCAAGTACCGAAACAAGGTCGGCATCGATGTCGCCGTCGAGGCGCTCCGGGAATCGCTCGCCGACGGCCGGCTCACGCCCGCGGATCTGGTGCCGGCGGCCCGGGTATGCCGCGTAGAAAGGATCATCCGGCCGTATCTCGAGGCGCTCGTGCCATGAGTCGAGACGGATCGTTCACAGGAAGCGGCCCTGGGCAGGGAGGTGCGGTATCATCGGCAATACCATGGAGCCGCCCCGGATCATTCTCGACACCAACGTCCTCTACGCGGGACTCAGGTCGTCTGCCGGGGCCTCCTTCCAGCTGCTTCGGCTTCTCGGAACCGGCCGGTTCCACACAGTCATCACGGTTCCGCTGCTCCTCGAGTACGGACAGGTCCTCTCGACCGTCCCCGGCCTTTCCAAGAACGACATGGACTCAGCCCTCGACTACCTCTGTTCGATCAGCACGCATCAGCAGGTCTACTTCCACTGGCGGCCGACCCTCCCCGACCCCGGAGACGACCTCGTGCTCGAAGCTGCCGTGGCGGGAGGCTGCGGCGACATCGTCACCTTCAACGTACGCGACTTTCAGGGCGCTGAACGCTTCGGCATCCGGATACTCACTCCCGTCCAGTTCCTTCGGCAGATCGGAGACCTACCATGAGCACGCTGAGCCTCAGGCTTCCCGAATCCCTCCATCGTTCCGTCGGCGAGCTCGCGCGCGAAGAGGGGATCTCCATCAACCAGCTGATCTCTACGGCAGTCGCCGAGAAGCTCTCCGCCCTTCGGACGGTGGAGATCCTCGGGGAACGGGCCGCTCGCGGCGACAGGAAGGCCTTCGAGCGGGTTCTGGCGCGCGTCCCGGCCGCCCCGCCGATGCCGGAAGACCGTTTGCCGGAGGCTTCGCCGCGGAAGCCGCGGACCAGGCTGGTCGCCGCGAAGAAGAGCACGCGCAAGGGCTGAGGCCCGATCCAACCCGCCGCCATCGGCGCACGCGCCCCACAACCCGGGTCGAAGTCTGTGTGGGAGCGGCATGGAGAAGGGAAGATGAGACCGCTCAGCGCCTGAATGGCGCCGGCGCACCCCAGAGCAACCCCTCGACGCTCAGGTCCTCGTCCACGTCGGGCCAGTGGATGCCCACGCCGCCGCCAAGGAGTACCCAGTTCTTCCGCTCGTCAGCGGTAGCGTCGAGCAGCCGGGGAAACCAGACCAGGGGAACCGAAAGCACCCGGCCGTCGACCAACCCGACGACGAGCGCGTCGTCCGTGCAGGAGACGTCGCGGGCGAGAGCGCAACGCCCAGCACTCGCCCCGCTCATTCAGCTCCGAAACACCCAGAACGAAGACCGTCCCCAAGCGTCGCATCCCACGCCTTCCGTTCGGCCAGATGCGCCGCCCATGCCTCAGGCTCGGCCCGAAGCGCCGCATACCCGGCGTTCACGCGGCTCACGAACTGCTCCCGTCGACGGCGCTCGAGCTCTTCGGCAGAGATCCGGCAGGCCCTCATGCCCCCAGCTTAGCGAATCTCGGACTC
>CALBDV010000569.1 GCA_937927565.1 uncultured Holophagales bacterium | reverse complement strand
ACGCTCGCCAGGATCGCCCTCGCCGCGCCGGGTTCGGCGGCATTGCCGGGGCGCCCCGGGGCCCGGCCGCTTGTCACGCTCGCACCTCCGACCGCCGGCGCCCCCGGGCGGCTCGGCGAGCCCGCGGACGTCGCGCCGGTCCGGTTGTTCGACTGCGGAGACGGCGTCTTCTCCCTCGAGATCGCCGGAGCCGGTCCGAAGGAGGCCATCGCACGGACGGCGCTGGGGCTGCAACGGGCTCAGGAGGAAAGCGGGCTGAAGGTCCTGATGCTGAGCGGCATCGAGCACTGCTTTCCGAGCGGTTCGAGGGACGAGTACAACGAAGCCGTCGAGCGGGGGCTGTTCCGGCAGCTGTCGTCTTTCCCGTACCCGGTCGTGGCCCTCTTGTCGGGCGACGTGGTCGGCGCCGGCGCTCTCGCGGCGGCGCTGTGCGATGTCCTGGTGTGCAGCGAGGAGTCGCGGCTTCTCTGCGCCGTCCCGCATCAGCGGTTCCATCCGACGCAAGCGGAGGCGAGTCTGCTCCGCGAGCGGTTCGGCGCGGCCCGCGCCCACGACCTGCTGCACGCGGCGACGTTCTCGACGGGACGGCAGCTCCGGGCGAAGGGCTGGACGGGTCCGATCCGCCCCGCGGCAGACGTGGAGGCGCACGCAAGGGAGCTCGCCTCCCTGCTGGCGGCGAAGTCACGAGACGCGTTGCGTCTCCTCAAGGGACACCTGACGCGCGACCTGGCGGCGTTCGCCGAACGCCTCGCACGCGTGGAGGTCCCGGATGCCTCTTCCGAGGTGGACGGCCAGCCCAGGCCGGTCGCCGTCGTCCGATACGGCAGGGCGGGGCTGAAGGACCTCCCCGTCGATCCGGCGGCGCACTACGGGGCCGTCGTCCTCGTCGGCGACGATCCGGACGTGCCTGACGCCGTCGTGGCCGACGTGAGACGGCTGATCCTCGAATCGGAGATTCCGGTGGTGGCTGCGCTGACCGGGGATGCCAGGGGCGATGCCTGGCTCGCCGCCGAGCTCTGCGACGCCCGCGTGTACTGCGAAACGGGGGTCTATTCCGCCGCCTCGATCGGAATGGACCGCGCGACGGAAGCGGCCGCGGTTCTCGCCCGTCGATTCGGCGGCGACGCGGCCGGCGAGATCCTCCTGACCGGACGCGACTACTCTGGCCTCGAGCTGCGCCAGCGCGTCGGCGCGTTGACGGTGGTGGAGCGCGAACAGGTCCTGCCGGCTGCGCTGGAGCTCGCCCGGTCGCTCGGGAGCACGCCTCCTTCGACGGTCGAGACGTGGCGACGCGAGACGAAGGCGGTCCTGCAGGAGACCGCGCCCGAAATCCCCTCCGTCGCCGAGGAGGAGGAGCCGTCGTCCGCGCCGGGGCCGATCGCCCTCCGGTCCGGCGTCGTCACGGCGACGGTGCACCCGGACGGCATCGTGGTCGTGCAGATGAACGACCGCGACGCGAAGAACATGTTCTCCGACGCGCTGGCGGAGGGCGTCCGGGAGGTCTTTTCGAGGATCGACGAGACGCCGGGCTGCAAGGTGCTGGTTCTCACCGGCTACGACAGCTACTTCGCCTCGGGAGGCACGAAGGAGACTCTGCTGTCGATCCAGCAGGGGAAGGCGAGATTCACCGACATCGCGGCCTTCGACGCAGCCCTCGGGTGCAAGGTGCCGGTGATCGCCGCGATGCAGGGGCACGGCATCGGGGCCGGCTGGTCGATGGGGATGTTCGCCGACCTGGTTCTGCTCAGCGAGGAAAGCCGCTACGTGAGCCCGTACATGGACTACGGGTTCACGCCGGGAGCGGGAGCGACGCTGAGCCTTCCGGACAAGCTCGGCACGGACCTGGCGCGCGAGAGTCTTCTGACCGCCCGGCAGTACACGGGAGGAGAGCTGAAGGAGCGCGGGCTCGGGCTCAGGGTGCTGCCGCGGGCGGACGTACTCGCGGAGGCGTTAGCCCTGGCGAGGCAGGTCGCCCGGTTCCCCCGGGTCCGATCGATCGGCCTGAAACGACGCTTGACGGAGGACCTGCGCTCGAAGCTCGGGGAGACCTATCGACGCGAGCTGACCATGCACGAGAAGACCTTCGTGGGACGGGTCGACACCCTGGCTCGAATAGAGGACGGCTTCCAGCCCGTGGCGCAGGCGGCCCCGGCTCGGCACGCCGATCGCGACGCCGCGTTCGGGAGCTCCGTGGGCGACGCCGACGCTCTCTCCGCCGTCACGGCCACCCTCAAGGCCCTCCTCGCCAGCGAGCTCCAGGTGCGGGAGGCCGACGTGGACGAGCGGGCCCAGTTCGTGGACCTCGGGCTCGACTCGATCACCGGTGTCACGTGGATCCGCAAGATCAACCAGCGGTACCAGACGTCGATCGAGGCCACGAAGGTGTACGGCTATCCGACGCTGGTCCAGCTTGGCCAGTACGTGAAGGAGGAGGCCGAGAAGCGGGGATCGCTTCCGCGCCCGGCGGCGGCGCCGGCGGTGCAGGCGCCCCGGGCGCTACCGGAGCGCGAGCCGGCGCGCAGGGAGGTCACGGCCGTCGGGATCGCGACGCCCAGGCTCCTGTCCCGCCGGACGCGCGGGGCGTCGCGTCTCGCCCGGAGAGGCGCCGCGGAGCGATCCACGCCACAGATCGCGGTGATCGGCATGGCGGGACAGTTCCCGAAGGCCGGAAACCTCGACGAGTTCTGGCGGAACATCGCGGAGAGGCGGGACTGCATCACCCGCGTTCCGGAGGACCGGTGGGATCCGGACGCCCACTACCAGCCCGGCGAACCCACAGCCGGGAAGACGTACAGCCAGTGGGCCGGGGCGATGGAGGACTACGATCGGTTCGACCCGCTGTTCTTCAGCATCTCGCCGACCGAAGCGGAGACGATGGACCCGCAGCAGCGCCTCTTCCTGCAGGCGTGCTGGCACGCGATCGAGGACGCCGGATACGACGCACGAACCCTCTCCGGGAGCCGCTGCGGGGTCTTCGCCGGATGCACCACGGGCGACTATCAGTCCGTGTCGCGATCGCACCAGCTGAGCGCGCAGGGCTTCACGGGCAGCGCGACGTCCATCCTTGCGGGGCGCATCTCGTACTTCCTGAACCTGCAGGGGCCCAGCGTCTCGATCGACACGGCCTGCTCGTCGGCCCTGGTCGCGGTGGCGCAGGCCTGCGACAGCCTCGTCTCCGGCGGAAGCGACGTGGCGCTGGCCGGTGGGGTCTACGTGATGACCGGGCCCGAGATGCACATCAAGACGTCGCAGTCGGGCATGCTCTCCCCGGACGGTCGTTGCTTCACCTTCGATCAGCGGGCCAACGGGTTCGTGCCCGGAGAAGGCGTCGGCGTGGTCGTCCTCAAGCGGCTGGCGGACGCGCAGCGGGATCGGGACATCATCCACGGCGTCGTCGAGGGGTGGGGTGTCAACCAGGACGGCAAGACGAACGGCATCACGGCGCCGAACCCGGAGGCGCAGTCGCGCCTCATGCAGGAGATCTACGAGAGATTCCGCATCGACCCGGCGCAGATTCAGCTCGTCGAGGCGCACGGCACGGGCACGAAGCTCGGCGATCCGATCGAGGTGGAGGGGCTCAAGGCCTCCTTCGCGAGGAGCACGGACCGGAAGGGCTACTGCGCGCTCGGCTCGGTGAAGAGCAACATCGGCCACTGCCTCACGGCAGCGGGAATCGCCGGCACACTCAAGCTGCTGCTGGCGCTGCGCCACAAGCAGCTTCCTCCGAGCATCAACTTCGACCGGCTCAACGAGCACATCGACCTCGACAACAGCCCCTTCTACGTCAACGGGCGACTGCGGGAGTGGACCCTCGAAGGAGCGCTGAAGCGCCGGGCCGCCGTGAGCTCGTTCGGCTTCGGCGGCACCAATGCCCACGTGGTCATCAGCGAGTACCAGCCGCCCGCCGAGCACGGGCGGTACATCCCGGGCGGCGGACAGCCTGCGAAGACCATCGTGCCTCTCTCGGCGAGGACGGCCGAGCGTCTCGTGCAGAAGGCGCGGGATCTGCTGGCCTTCATTCGCGGCGCCAGGCCGTCGCCGGACCTGAGCGAGATCGCCTACACGTTGCAGGTCGGCAGGGAGGCGATGGACGAGCGCCTCGGCTTCGTCGTGAGCTCGATCGAGGAACTCGCCGACAAGCTCCAGGCCTGGGTGAATGGCGAGCCGGAGATCGACTCCCTCTGCCGTGGCAGGGTCGGACGCAGCAAGGACGGCACGAGCATCAACAGCCTCGACGAGGAGACGAGGGACGCGATCGTCGCCCGGTGGATCGGGGCCGCCAGGCTGGGCCGGGTGCTCGAGCTCTGGGTGAACGGCCTGGAGCTCGACTGGAACCGCCTGTGGGACGCCGGGAAACCACAGCGGATCTGCCTCCCTGCCTACCCGTTCTCGAAGGAGAGGTACTGGATCGACCCACCGGTGGCCGCGTGCGGCCCGAGCGGAGCCTCGGCGGCCGCGGCACGGCACCCTCTCGTCCACCGGAACACCTCGGACCTCGGCGAGCAGCGTTACACGTCGACCTTCACGGGCGAGGAGTTCTTCCTCAGCGACCATCGAGTGCGCACCCACGGTCACCGCCCGCGACGGGTCGTCCCCGGAGCGGCGTGTCTGGAGATGGCTCGCGAGGCCGTCAGCCGGGCGTGGCCCGGCGCGCTGGAATCGAGCGCTCTCCAGCTGCGCGACACGGTGTGGCTGTCCCCCATCCTCGTCGAGGAGGGAAGGGATGTCTCCATCAGCCTGTTCCCGAGCGACGACCAGCGTGCGGACTTCGAGATCCACACGGCGCGGGACGGAGAGGTCGTGGTGCACTGCCAGGGCCAGGCGGCGTTCGTGCGTGGAGCTCCGCCGGCCCGATTCGACCTCGAGGCGCTCGTTCGGCGAATGGGGGAGGGGACGCTGACCGCCTCCTCCGTTTACTCCGCCTTCGAGAACATGGGTCTTCACTACGGCCCGGCCTTCCAGGGGATCACGGAGATCCAGCTGGGGCGCGACGAGCTGATCGCCCGGCTCCGTCTGCCGCGAGTCGTCGGGGACTCGCTCCGCGAGTACGTGCTGCACCCGGGCCTGCTCGACAGCGCTCTTCAGGGTGCGATCGGACTGATCCTGGATCCGAGGAGGCCCGGCCACGCGCCGCCCCTGCCGTTCGCGATGCAGTCGCTGCGTGTCGTCGGGCCGTGCGCCCCGGAGATGAGCGCATGGGTACGCCGGTCCGGGAAGGGCGGGCCCGGGCAGCTCATCGTCGACGTCGATCTCTGCGATGCGAACGGGAACGTCTCGGCGCAGGTGCGCGGGTTCTCCCTCCGGGTCCTCGAGAGCGAAGCCCTCGCCGGAGAGGGGCACACGCTCCGGACCGGGCCGGGGCTCGACACCACGAAGGACTCCGTCTTCTACGAGACGCTCGTCGCCCGCGTCGTGAGTGGTGAGGTCTCCGCCGACGAGGCTGCGGAGCTGGGGTGAGACCGGCGGAATCCGCGGGGATGCCACTTTTCGAACAGCGAATCAGGACGGGACAATTGTTGAGGCAAATATACGTCGACCTGGCGAACGGGAAGCTGTCACAGCAGGAAGCCCTGGAGAGGATCGAGGCCCTGAGGCTCCAGGGGGACCGGGGCATCGGTGCGTCCTTGTTCACGCCGGTCTGGAGGAAGCGGGAGCGGGCGGAGACCGGCGCCTCCGGGTATGCCGACCGCCTCGTCATCGTCCTCGACCGGCCCGCCGACGGTCTCCGGGCGGCGACGGGCACGGTCGTCGAGCCACTGCCGGCGGAGCCGGCCGCGGACGTCGCCCAGCGATACGCCGCGTGCGCGCTCGCCTGCTTCGAGCGGCTCCGGGTCCTCCTCGAGAGCGGCCCCCTGGGAAGGACGCTCGTCCAGGTCGTCGTCGAGGAAGGGGAGCAGTCGCTTCTCGCTGGTCTCGCGGCGTTGCTGAAGACGGCGGCGCTCGAGAACCCGCAGGTCGTCGGCCAGGTCATTCTCGCTCCGGCTCAGCTGACCGACACGGAGCTCGCCCGGCGGCTCGAGGAGGCGCTGACCCTGGGGACGGACGCGACGGTCCGTTGCACGGGCGGCGTGCCGGAGGTCCTGCGCTGGGAGGAAGTGCCGTACGAGCCGGAAGAGCCGCCGAGCGCCTTCCGGGACGGCGGCGTCTACCTCGTCACGGGAGGTCTCGGCGCGCTGGGCCGGCTCTTCGTCAGGGAGATCCTCGACCGCGCGCCCGCGGCCAACGTCGTCCTGGCAGGGCGGTCACCCTGGGACGCCGCGAAACGGGCCATCCTGGAAGGGCTCTGCAGCGATCCGGGCCGGCTCCGATATCGGCAGGTGGATCTCGGCCGTCTCGAGCAGGTCGAACGGCTGATCGCCGGCGTCCTGGCGGAGCACGGGCGCCTCGACGGGATCCTCCACGGCGCGGGGATGACCGCGGACAACTTCATCCTGCGGAAGAGCCCGGCCGAGTTCCGCGCGGTCCTCGCACCGAAGGTCGTCGGTACGTTCCACCTGGACCGGGCCAGCCGGGACGTGCCACTCGAGTTCTTCGCTCTGTTCTCGTCCTTCGCCGGCGCGATGGGGAACCTGGGGCAGGCGGACTACGCCGCGGCGAACGCGTTTCTGGACCAGTTCGCGGAGCTCCGCAGCCGGCTCGTGCAGGCAGGACGGCGTCGCGGTCGGACGCGGTCGATCAACTGGCCGCTGTGGCAGGCCGGGGGGATGGCCATCGACCCGGAGCCGCTCGAGCGGCTGCGCCAGGCCACCGGACTGAGGCCGATGCGGACCGCGACCGGAATGCGCGCGTTCCACAGGAGTCTCGCGCTGCCCCACTCGCAGATCCTGGTCGGGGAGGGAGATCTGGCGCAGATGCGTCGCGCCTTCCTGGGCGGGTCGCCGGAGGCACCGGATCCGCGCGTGAGTCCTGTGGAAGCCGACGCCCGGATCGGGGCGGAGGCGCTCGCGGAAAGGGCGCGAAGCTTCCTGTGCCGGGAGCTCGCCGTCGCCCTGAAGCTGCCGGCGGAGACGATCGAGCCGGACGCCGCCCTCGAGAAGTACGGCATCGACTCCCTTCTCGCCATGAAGCTCACGAGCCGGCTGGAGGAGACGTTCGGGAAGCTCTCCAAGACGCTTCTGTTCGAGTACCAGACGATCGACGCCTTGACCCGGTACTTCGTCCGCTCTCATCCGGCGCGGCTCGCGACGCTCCTCGCGCCTCCCGCCGACGCCTCGGAACGGATTCCGGAGGAGGCTCGGCGGGCGACGTCGCCTCCAGTGCGGGTCGAGCGAATCTCGAGCCGGCGGCGCGCCCGCTCCCGGGATGACGGCAGCCAGGCCGCGGAAGGTGACTCGATCGCCGTCATCGGCCTGAGCGGCCGCTACCCGGAGTCGATCGACCTCGACGCCTATTGGCGAAACCTCCGGGAGGGGAAGGACTGCATCGTCGAGGTTCCCAGGGAGCGCTGGGACTGGCGCGAGTACTTCAGCGACGACCGGACGATCGGCGGGCGCCACTACAGCAGGTGGGGCGGCTTCATCGCCGGCGTGGAGGAGTTCGACCCTCTCTTCTTCGGCATCTCGCCGAAGGAAGCCAAGCTGATCGACCCGCAGGAGCGCCTGTTTCTACAGCATGCGTGGATGGCGCTCGAGGATGCCGGCTACACGCGTGCCAGCTTTCAGACCCCCGCGGAGGAGACCCTGGGCGGCCAGGTGGGCGTCTACGCGGGCGTCATGTACAGCGAGTACCAGCTGTTCGGCGCCGAGGCCAGCGCGCGGGGCACGCGGCTGGGCCTCGTCGGGAGCACCGCGAGCGTCGCGAATCGGGTCTCCTACGCGTTGAACCTGCACGGTCCGAGCATGACGCTGGACACGATGTGCTCCTCCGCTCTGACCGCCATCCACCTCGCGTGTCAGGACCTGAGGCAGGGGCGGACGAGCCTGGCCCTGGCCGGAGGGGTGAACGTCAGCATTCATCCCAACAAGTACCTCGTCCTGAGCAGCGGTCAGTTCATCTCCGGCGACGGCCATTGCCGGAGCTTCGGGGTGGGGGGAGACGGGTACATCCCCGGCGAGGGGGTCGGCGTCGCCGTTCTCAAGAGGCTGTCGGAGGCCGAGCGCGACGGAGACCACATCCACGGCGTCATCCGGGGCAGCGCCCTCAATCACGGCGGCAAGACCAACGGATACACCGTCCCGAACCCGCAGGCGCAGGCAGACGCGATCACCCGGGCGCTGGCGGACGCCCGGGTCGATGCGAGGCACGTCAGCTACGTCGAGGCGCACGGCACCGGAACGAAGCTGGGCGATCCGATCGAGATCGCCGCGCTGAGCAGCGCGTTCGGTCGGCATTCGACGGAGACACAGTTCTGCCTGATCGGGTCGGCCAAGTCGAACATCGGACACTGCGAGTCCGCCGCCGGCATCGCGGGCCTGACG
>CALBDV010000568.1 GCA_937927565.1 uncultured Holophagales bacterium | reverse complement strand
CGTGCTCGCGCCCGTACCTTCCTCGCCCCGCGCGCCGGAGCCGACGTGGGCGCCTTTCGTTCCACGGCGCCCGCTGGCGCCGTGCGGTGCCCGGCTCCGGGGGTCATATCCCGCGGGGCTCATCGAGGTCCGAGCTCCTTGTCGACCCATGTCATGTCGGGGAGCTTGAGCGGTGCGAAAAGCAGGCTCGCCCCTGGTGCACACATCACGCGGCGAGTCTCTTCCACCTGTTCGGCCGAAAGCTCGAGCGGCCCCTCTGGGCCTTTGAAGGTCGGCCCACCCACGATCACGAAATCCCAGCCGAAAGGGATCACGATCACGAAGCGCCCCTCCCAGTACGCACGCTCTCTATCCGCATAGGCACCAGTCATCGCCGCGGGGTGATCCGCGGTCACGAGAGGACACTCGACGCTAGGCGCGACCCCGAGCGACCAGTTCCATTGATCCCATTCCTCGGCTCGCTTCTCGATCTCTTGGCGCATCTTCGTGATCGAGAGGTTCTTCTGGAGGCTCTCGGCTCCGGGTTCGTTCCTCAAGTCGAAGGTCTCGACTCGCAGGTTCATCCCGTTCACGTCCAGCACCCTGAGCGCCGGCTGCTGCACCTGGTTCGCGATCACATGTTCACGAAAGAGCTTCGACCGGACCGCGAGCATCTTGCCGAAACGCAGGAGGAAGTCCCGGTGCTTCGTCCACCCGACGAAGCCGGCATCACGAAGCTTCCTCCGCACGTCGTGGATCCCGTCCTCCAGCTCTCGGAAGGCGTCGTCAGCGGTCACCTCGGCCTTGTCGACGCTGTAGTCGTAGAAGCCGGTCTCCTTGCACAGTTCGTCCGGTGTGCGTGGGTCGCCCCATACCCTCGTCTCCAGGTCGAAGACCTCCAGCGGCCCGTCCTTCTCGTTCCGGTCCGGATGAATGAAACCCCGGAGGTATCCCCGCGGAGTGAGGTGGTCCTCACGTCCCTTCGGGTCGAAGTACTGCTTCTCGGCCATCGCTCGAGAAGTCTACGGCTCGGGGCGCGCCACCAGCGCCTAGCAACGACCCGACAGAAGACACGAAGCCGGAAGCACGAGGACGACGCCGAGGACGAGCACGAAAGGGCGCCGCCTTCGGCTCCGGGCGGAGGGG
>CALBDV010000567.1 GCA_937927565.1 uncultured Holophagales bacterium | reverse complement strand
TTGTCACCACGGCGCCATTGACCGTCCTCTTCTTCGACCCCGAGCGCGTTGACCTGTCGTCGGGGCACGTCACTTCTCCCCAGACAGCCGAACCCGAGTCCGTGGGTTGGGTGCGCTTCACGAAGAACCTCGGCTTCGAACCGCTCGGCACCGAGCCGCTCTCGCCACGGCCCGACCACCTTCTGGCGCGTCAGGGGGTCTGGGTCGTTCACGCCAGTGCATTCCTCGTGTTCTTGAAGGCCGCCCTATCTTTCCGCGTTTCCGACGGTGCCTAACCGCCGGCATGCAGCGGTTTCGCTGCGCTCGCCGCTGATGTGATGCCAGACGTTAGGCACCGTCTGCCCAGCCTTGCCCGAAATCCGCTACGGTAACTACGTGTTTAGACCGAAGCCAGGAGATCCCCCTCCCGATTACATCGCGGCCCTCCGCGAGAGCATCGCTCGTGATCCTGATGGCCTAGAAGCCAAGGACTTTCGCTGGAACCTCCGCGATGGGTTCTCCGAGGACGACGCGCTTCTGACTGTGGCGCGGTCGCGGCTCGGTCTTTGCGAGCCCGGTACCCTTGTTGTCCTCAGGCAGAATCCTTCGCTCTATCTCCTTGCAGACGCTCGAAGTCTGGCGGCTCTCTCCAAGCTCGCATCCCGCGAAGGCGACTCGTGGCTGGAGGCCTCGCACACCCGGGCATCGATCCTTTTGACCGTTGCGGCCCTCGAGGGCTTCATCAACGCCGTTTACGAGAATTCCGACACTCCTCACCTCGACACCAAGCTCCGAATGCACCCGCGGGAGAAATGGCTGCGAGCTCCCCATGCGGTGCTGCCCTACGGAGGTCGCCTCTGGGACGGCGAACGGTTGCTGTATAGCCCAGGCGACCCGATCGAGTCCTTCGTCGAAAGCGAGGAACCATTCAAGTCCTTCAGCGAGCTCTGGACGCTCCGGAACGATATGGTTCACCCGAGGAGCATTGAAAGGGCCCACGCCTGCGACAACATCCCTCCCCTAGACGAGATCGGTGAACGCTATGCGCACACCGACATTCCAAAGGAGTTTCGCTTCTGGCGTCATCAGGATGCTCGCCGAGTTCACCGAATCGCATGGGCGATGATCCGGAGCTTGAACACCTTCCTGAAGAACCAGCTCTCCACTGGACTAGGGGGTGCCCATTCGATCGAGTACAGCATTGGCCACGGAACGAATCGAACAGGAGCGGCGGACTCGATCGAGTCTTGACCTGGAACGACACTTGAAGGTGCAGACACCGCGTCCAGTCCTTCGGGATGACGAGAAAGCACCCCATCGGATCAGATGGGGTGCGGGCGTTGCATGCCTCTTCTCAGAAAAGGTGGATGAGGAGCGGGATAACGGTATCCGGGT
>CALBDV010000566.1 GCA_937927565.1 uncultured Holophagales bacterium | reverse complement strand
AAGAAGCGGTCGGGGATGTAGCGGCTCGACTGGTAGACGGCGGCCTTCACCGCGTCGGGCGAGTAGCGGACGCGGTGGAACCTCTCGTAGCGCTCTCGGATCCCCTCGAGGATCTGGAGGGTCTCCTCCTCGTCCGGCGGGTTCACCGTGACCGCCTGGAACCGCCGGAGGAGCGAGCGGTCCTTCTCGATGTACTTGCGGTACTCCTTGAGGGTCGTGGCGCCGATGCAGGCGATCTCTCCGCGGGAGAGGGCCGGCTTGAGGATGTTCGCCGCGTCGAGCGACCCCTCGGCCGAGCCCGCCCCGATGAGGGAGTGGATCTCGTCGATGAAGATGATGAGGTCCTGGTTCTCCTGGAGCTCCTTCAGGATCCCCTTCAGCCGCTCCTCGAACTGCCCGCGGTACTTCGTCCCCGCGACGATGAGCGAGAGGTCCATCGCGAGGATCTTCTTGTTCGCGAGGAAGAGCGGGACCGCCCCTTCGACGATCCGCTGGGCGAGCCCCTCGACGATCGCCGTCTTCCCGACGCCGGGCTCACCGAGGAGGATCGGGTTGTTCTTCGTCCGCCGCGAGAGGATCTGGATGATCCGCTCGACCTCCTTGTCACGCCCCACGAGCGGGTCGAACGTCCCCTGGGCGGCGAGGGCCGTCAGGTCGCGCGCGTACTCGGCCAGGAACGGGAGCTCCTTCTTCTGCTTGGAGGCCTCGCGCTCCTTGATGAGGGCGATCGCCTCCTCCCGCACGCCGTAGAGGTTGAAGCCGTGCCCGGCGAGGAGCCGGGAGGCGACGCACGGGTCGACCCGGAGGATGCCGATGAGGAGGTGCTCCGTACCGACGTACGGGTGCATCATCGACTCCGCCTCGTGCGAGGCGTAGGCGAGGATCTTCTTCGACTCCTCCGAGAGGGGAAGCTCCTGGGACGAGGAGACGCGCTCGACGAAGACCCGGTCCCCCTCGATCTCGCGGCGGACGTCGTCCGGCTTCACGTTGAACCTGGCGAAGATCTCCCGCGTCACGTCCTCCCCTTCGCGCAGGATGCCGAGGAGGATGTGCTCGGACTCGATGACCTTCGAGCCGAGCTTCGAGGCCTCATACCGGGCGAAAAAGAGGGCGCGGCGGGCTTTCTCGTTGTACTTTTCGAACATGGCTCGACCTCGACGGAGACCGCTTGGGAAGCGGACTTCGACCGTCTCCGGATCCTAGCATACGGGATGCCAGCGCTCCGGCCGCTCAGGAGGCCGCGAGACCGCGCGGCGAGAGCGTCAGAACGGTCCCGCAGCGAGCGGCGACGCCCGGGTCGTGGGTGACCAGAAGGAGGGCTCCCGCGCGCTCGCGCGCCGTGCCGAGGAGGAGCTCGAGGACGTCCGCGGCGTGGGCGGCGTCGAGGCTGCCGGTCGGCTCGTCGCAGAGGAGAAGACGCGGCCGGCGCACGACGGCTCTCGCGATGGCGACGCGCTGCCGCTCTCCGCCGGAGAGGACGCGGGGAAGACTTCCGGCCTGGCGGACGAGGCCGACCCTCGCGAGGAGCTCCCGCGCCGACGCCCGGGCGGCAGCGTCCCCGACGCCCGCGAGAAAGAGCGGCAAGGCGACGTTCTCCTCGGCCGTCAGCTCCGGCAGCAGGTGGTGCAGCTGGAACACGAACCCGACGGACTCGCCCCGCCACCGCGCCTTCGGCTCGGGAGCGAGCGTCTCCCAGTCTCGTCCGTCGACCGCGACGCGCCCGGCGTCGGGGCGGTCCAGGCCCGCCAGGAGGTGGAGGAGGGTCGACTTGCCGCAGCCCGACGGGCCGACGATCGCGACGGCATCTCCCACCCCGAGGGTCAGAGAAAGGCCCGAGAAGAGCTCCAGGCGCCCCTCTCCCTCCCCGAACCCGCGTGCGAGCGACTCGGCGACGAGAAGCGCCTCACCCGGCACGGAGCGCCTCCGTCACGTCGACCCGCGCGGCCATGCGGGCCGGCGCGAAAGAGGAGAGGAACGACCAGGCGAGCGAGAAGGCGCCGACGGCCAGGAGATCCCTCGCGACGGGCTTGAAGGGAACGTGCGCGAGCGCGAAGAGCTCGGCCGGGAGCGGGATGGCGTGGGTCGCGTCGAGAACGACGGCGAGGACCGCACCCAGCAGGAGGCCGGCCAGCGTGCCGACGGCCCCGAGAAGGAGGCCGACGAGGAGAAAGACGCGGGAGAGGACGCGCGGGGAGGCGCCGAGGACCGTCAGGACGGCCGCGTCTCCCCGGCGAGTGGCCGCGAGGACGGCCGAGGTCGCGGCGAGGTTCAGGCCCGCGACGACGACGACGAGG
Organism: uncultured Holophagales bacterium; assembly: GCA_937927565.1. Taxonomy (GTDB): domain Bacteria; phylum Acidobacteriota; class Thermoanaerobaculia; order UBA5066; family UBA5066; genus UBA5066. The sequence continues at coordinate 1,042 of CALBDV010000566.1, read as the reverse complement.
AAGACGGTGGCGAAGATGGCGATTCGCTCGAGCCGGAGCGCGAGGAGCAGCGCGCGGTTCGCCTCCTGCCACGTCGTCGTCGCGGTGGACGTCGACCCGAGCGTTTCCCTCGCCCTCGAAGCGACGTCCGGCGCGGCCCCCGGGTCGGCGAGTCGCAGCTCGAACCCCGTGGCACCTCCCTCGGGAAGTCCGAAGAGCCTCCGGGTCGTCTCGGCCGGCAGGACCGCCTCCGGCTGGCGGCGACCCGTCGCGGTGGCTCCGACCTCCGTCACGGAGAGCGTCGCCGTGACGGGAACGGGACCGAGCGGGGAAAGGCGCGTCCGCGAGGAGACGATCGTGACGTCCTCACCGGGAAGCACCGAGAGCTGCCGCGCCTGCGCCGGGTCGAGGCGGATCCCGTCCGCCCCCTCCCGTCCCGCCAGAACCGCGGGGATCGCCTGTCCGCGGACGGTGATCCAGCCGCGCCCGCGAACGACCGGGGTGACGGAATCGACCCCCTCGATCCCCGCGAGCCGCCCGGCGACTCCCTCGGCGGCCGCGAAGTCGGGCCGGCCGGCGGGCGAGACGAGGACGTGGGGCGCCTCCTCGGCCAGCCGCGTGAGGACGTGGGCCTGGAATCCCGAGAGAAGGGCGAGGGAAACGACGAGCGCCGCCACGCCGAGGACGAGCCCGACGAACGCCGCCGCCGCAACGACCCCGACCTGCGCGTCCCGCCGCGAAGCGAAGAGGTAGCGGCGGGCCAGCAGGAGCTCGATCAGCGGCCCGAACCCTTCGGCCGCATGAGCGGGAAGAGGATGACGTCGCGGATCGAACGCGAGTTCGTGAAGAGCATCGCGAGGCGGTCGATGCCGACCCCCTCCCCCGCCGTCGGCGGCATTCCGTACGAGAGCGCCTCGACGTAGTCCTCGTCGTAGAGCATCGCCTCGTCGTCGCCCTTCGCCCGCTGAGCCACCTGCGCGCGGAACTTCTCGGCCTGCTCGTCGGGGTCGTTCAGCTCGGAGAAGCCGTTCGCCAGCTCCATCCGGCCGACGAAGAGCTCGAA
>CALBDV010000565.1 GCA_937927565.1 uncultured Holophagales bacterium | reverse complement strand
AGATCCAGCGGAGATACGACGCGATCTCCGAGGACGCGATGCAGGAGGTCGCCGACCACCTCGACATCCACCCGGTCGAGGTCTATGGCGTCGTCAGCTTCCAAAGCCTCCTCGAGACCAGGGCCCGCGGCCGCTTCGTCGTCCGCCTCTGCCGGACGGTCTCGTGCGACTTGGCGGCCAGGGACCGCGTCGCGCGGCAGCTCGAGAACGCGTCCGGTGTCGCCTTCGGCGAGACGACGCGCGACGGGCACTTCTCTCGAGTGGGCGCGCTGCCTCGAGAGGTGCGACCAGGGGCCAGCCATCTTCATCAGCGATCAGGTCTTCACGTCGGTCACTCCCGAGACGGTCCACGAGCTGATCCTGGCCTGCCGGAGGAGCTTCGGGCCGCTCGCGGTCCAGAAGAGCCAGGGCAGGGCCCACTGATGTAGGGCGCGAAGAAGGGTCCCGTCACCTTCGCCGCGGCGACTCCCGGGGCCGGCCTCTTGAGCTCTCGTATGGTTCGTCCGGCTGCACGGCGGGCGAATCGACGCACTCTCCGACCCCGTGAGCTGAGCGGAGTTCCGTTTCGAGGTCCCGGAGCAGGGACGGCACCACGAATCGGCGGAGCCCGGCCCGCCCACCGCGTCAGGACGGACAGAATCCCGAGCGGAGTTCGGCGTTCTCCGCGGGTTCGAGGGGACACGGTTCTAGCAACAGATTGAGTAGTATGTCAGTTGCGATACGATCAATCCCAAGGCCGAGGGATCTGCGCGATGAGAACCGCTGTCCCCGAATTCGAGTCGAGCGTCCGCGTGGCCGGCGAGAAGGAGGGAGAGCTCTGACGACCGTCGCGCCGCGGTGGATCTTTCTCGTTCACCAGCTGCCTCCGACACCCCTCTACCTGAGAGCCAAGGTCCGGAGCCGGCTGGAGCGGGCGGGCGCCCTCGCTCTGAAGAACTCCGTCTACGTCCTGCCCCGGAGCCCCGAGCAGCTCGAGGACTTCCAGTGGATCGCCCAGGAAGCGGTCGCCGGGGGCGGAGAGGCGTGGGTCCTCGAGGCGGACCTCTCGTTCGGCCTCGAGGACGCCGAGCTCGAGGATCGCTTTCGGCGAGCGAGGGGACCCGACTTCGACGCCCTCGCCCGGGACCTCGGCGACCTCCGGAAGGAGGTCTCGCGCACCCGGCGGAAGGCGCCCTCGCCCGCCGATCTCGTCACGCGCCTCGACCGGCTCCAGAAGCGCTTCCAGGAGCTTTCGGCCATCGCCTTCTTCTCCTGCCCGGAGAGGCACACGGCGGAGCTGGCGCTCGAGTCGCTGCGGACCCGGCTCCGCCCCGCCGGCGACCCGGGCGCCGCACCCGCCGGGACCCCGGATCGGGGCAAGCTCCGGGGTCGCACCTGGGTTACGCGCACGGGCGTTCACATCGACCGGATCGCCTCGGCCTGGCTCATTCGCCGTTTCGTCGACCCCGAAGCCACGTTCCGGTTCGTTCCTTCCGGTGAGAAGAGCTTCGCCCCCGGCGAGCTTCGGTTCGACATGGTCGGCGGCGAGTTCACCCACGAAGGGGACCGCTGCACCTTCGAGACGCTCGTCCTGCGCCTCGGAATCGCCGATCCCGCGGTGGCCCAGATCGCCGAGATCGTCCACGACATCGACCTGAAGGACGGGAAGTTCGCCCGGGTCGATGCGGCCGGCGTCCGGCAGCTCGTCGCCGGGCTCGTCCTCGCGCACCCGGACGACGAGAGCCGCCTGGAGCGCGGCTTCGCGCTCTTCGACGACCTTCATCGCTCCTTCGCCCGCGTGACCGGACCCGCCGCCCGCGGGAGGCGCCGAGAGACGCGGCGCCCTGGCCCCCTGGCCCTCCTCGCTTTCGCCGCCTCGCTCTGCGCTTCTTCCGTCCTCGCACAGGGACCGCCGGCCCCACATCGACCCGAGGTGGCCGCGACGGCCCTGGCCGGCGAGATCAAGGTCGACGGCGTCCTGGACGAGGCCGCCTGGCAGGACGCGGGGGTCGTTGCCGACCTGACCCAGCAGTCGCCACGGTCCGGCGGCGCGACTCCCTTTCGAACCGAGGTCCGGTTCCTCGTCGACGGCTCGACCCTCTACGTCGGGTTCGTCTGCGTCGACCCGGAGCCTTCGAGGATCTCTCCCCACACGATGCAGCGGGACGCGGACATGACGGGCGACGACACCGTCTCCCTCCTCCTCGACCCTTTCGGGGACGGGCGGAACGGCTACCTCATCCGGGTGAACGCGGCCGCCGCGCGCGTGGACGGCCTCGTCTCGGGCCCCGAGTCGACGTCCCTCGACTGGGACGGGATCTGGAGCGCCGCCACCCGAATCACCCCGGAGGGCTGGACGGCCGAGATCGCGATTCCCGCGCAGACGCTTCGCTTCACGGCAGGCCGCGAGGCGTGGGGGCTCGAGGTGGAACGCTGGATCGCCCGGATCCGGACGACGCTGCGGTGGTCAGGGACGACGCTCGACGCCAAGCTCGACGACCTGAGCCGGGCCGGGACGCTCCGCGGCGTCTCCGGGCTGAAGCAGGGTCTGGGGCTCTCCATCGCACCCTACGGCCTCGGAGAGCTCCGGAGCGACTTCCCGGCCGGCGAACGGAGCCTGAAGGGGAAGGCCGGGCTCGACGTCACCTACAACCTCACTCCCCAGCTCAACGCTGTCGCGACGGTCAACACCGACTTCGCCGAGACCGAGGTCGACACCCGGCAGGTGAACCTCACCCGCTTCCCCCTCTTCTTTCCGGAGAAGCGGACGTTCTTCCTCGAGGGGTCCGACCTCTACGTCTTCGGCCTCGGGCTCGGCTCGAGCTTCGTGCCGTTCTACTCGCGCCGGGTCGGGCTCTTCGAGGGGTCGATCGTCCCGATCGACGCCGGCGCGAAGATCCTCGGCCGCGCCGGACCGCTCGGGGTCGCCCTCCTCGACGTGGGGACGCGGAGCACGGACCTCGTCCCTCGCGCGAACCTCTTCGCGGGGCGGGTGACCTGGGACGTCGACTCGCACCTGCGCGTCGGGACGATCGTCACGAACGGCGATCCCTCCGGGGCCACCGACAACTCGCTCGTCGGGCTCGACGCGGTCTGGCGCACCTCGACGTTCGCAGGCGACAAGAACTTCGCCGTGGGGCTCTGGGGCGCGGGCAGCACCGGGGACGTCGACTCCGGGAGACGGACTGGCTGGGGGCTGAAGGTCGATTATCCGAACGACCTCTGGGACCTCTACGCGATCTACCGCGACTTCGGCGACTCCCTCGAGCCCGCGCTCGGCTTTCTCCCGCGCCCGGGGACCCGCCAGTACGACCTCGGCGGCTCCTTCCAGCCTCGCCCGAAGGGAGGGCCGTTCTCCTGGGTGCGGCAGTTCTTCTTCGAGCTCGAGGGGAGCCTCGTGACCGACCTCTCGGGCCAGACCCAGTCCTGGCGGGTGTTCACCGCGCCGTTCAACGCGCGCACCCAGTCCGGCGAGCACCTCGAGGTCAACTGGGCGCCCCAGTTCGAGCACCTGGACGAGCCTTTCGAGATCGCCGACGGCGTCGTCATCCCGCCCGGCGACTACACGTTCCATCGCTTCCGGGCCGAGGCGTTCTCTTCGGACCACAGGCCCCTGCGCGCGGGGGCCACGGTCTGGTTCGGGTCGTTCTTCGACGGGACGCTCACGCAGGTCTCCACCTACGTGAACTGGACCGGTCCGGGTGGCCACCTGCAGGCCGGCCTCAAGGCCTCGAGCAACTACGGCTCGCTCCCGTGGGGCAGCTTCATCACCCGCCTCTACCAGGTGAGCGGCGTCTACGCCTTCACGCCGGACCTCGTCCTCTCGACCTACGTCCAGTACGACAACGAGTCAAGCGACCTCGGCCTCAACGCCCGCCTCCGCTGGACGATCCGGCCGGGCGCGGACCTCTACTTCGTCTGGAATCGGGGATGGCAGGAGCCGGAGGACGGGCGGAACGCGTTCGCCCCCGTCGCCGAGCAGGTCGTCCTCAAGCTCAGGTGGACGTTCCGGCCGTGAGGCTCTACCGGTGAGGAAGGAGTACGAAATGAAATGGACGAAGTGGCTCTCGGCATTCATGGTCCTGTCCCTTGCGGCGACCGCGGGGGCCCAGACGATCGGGTTCGACGAACAGAAGGCAGGTGAGACGCCGAAAGGGTTCACCTGCGACCTGACGGGAAAGGGCCGCGCCGGGGTCTGGAGGGTCGTCGCGGACGGGACGGCGCCGAGCGCGCCGAACGTCCTGGCCCAGACGGACGCGGACGCCACGGGCTACCGGTTTCCCCTGTGCGTCCTCGAGACGGTCACGGCGAAGGACGTCGACCTCTCCGTCCGGTTCAAGCCGGTGTCGGGCTCGGTGGACCAGGCGGCGGGGCTCGTCTGGCGTTACCGCGACCGCGACAACTACTACATCGTGCGCGCCAACGCACTCGAGGACAACGTCGTCCTCTACAAGGTGGAGGGGGGCAAGCGGACCGACCTCGACCCGGTCGGGGCCGGCGCGCTCGCCTACGGCAAGAAGGCGAAGGTGCCGAGCGGGTCCTGGGGGCTCCTGAGGGTCGTCGCCCGGGGCAGCCGGTTCGAGGTCCATCTCGGAGGCGAGAAGCTGTTCGAGGTGGAGGACGCCACGTTCGCGGGTCCGGGCAAGGCCGGGGTCTGGACCAAGGCCGACTCGATCACCCGATTCGACGACCTCGTCGTCAAGGTCCTCGACTAGATGCGCCCCGCGAAGGGCCTCGCGTTGAGCGAGAGGGAGACGCCGCGTGCCGGACGCCGCAATCGCCCGGCCCTCGCAGGGGCGGGGCTCCTCGCGCTCCTCACGCTCATCGCTCTCGCCTTCGGCGCATGCGGCGAACGCGCGAAGGAGGTCGTGGCCTACACGTCGGTGGACCAGGTCTTCTCCGAGCCCGTCTTCCGAGCTTTCGAGGAAGCTTCGGGGATCCGCGTGCGGGCCGTCTTCGACACCGAGGAGACGAAGAGCACCGGCGTCCTCAACCGCTTGATCGCCGAAGGCCCGAGCCCCCAGGCGGACGTCTTCTGGTCCGGCGACCCGGTCCGGCCATTCCTGCTCGTCCGGCGAGGCCTCGTCGAGCCGTACCTGTCGCCCGAGGCCGCAGCGCTTCCTGGCAGCCTGCGCGCCGCCGACGGCACCTGGACGGGAATCGCCGCCCGCGCGCGGGTCTTCCTCGTCAACCGGACGCTCGTGAAGCCGGAGGAGACGCCGCGGCGGCTCCGCGACCTCGTCGACCCTCGATGGAAAGGCCGGGCAGCCATCGCCAATCCGCTCTTCGGCACCACGACGATGCACGTCGCGGCCCTCGTCTCCGCCTGGGGAGAAGAGGACGCCCGGCAGTTCCTCGACGGGCTGAAGGCGAACGACGTCCGGATCGCCTCCAGCAACGGGGAGGTGAAGCGCCTCGTCGTGGCCGGGGAGGTGGCCTTCGGCCTGACCGACACCGACGACGCGAACGAGGCCCAGAAGGAGCTTGCCGAGGTGGACGTCGTCTACCCCGACGCCGAGGGACCCGGGACTCTCTTCATGCCGACGGCGGTCGTCCTCATGCGGGGCGCCCCTCACCCCGAGGCCGCGCGCCGCCTCGTCGACTTCCTCCTCTCTGCCGACACCGAGAGGCGGATGGCCGATTCCGCCGCGCACATCCCGCTCCGCCCCGGCGTGCCCGCCCCGCCAGAGGTCCGGCGCGCTGCCGACGTCCGCGCGATGGAGGTGGACTTCGACCGCGTCGCCGCCGAGATGGAACGGATGCAGCCGTGGCTCCGGCGGTGGGCCGGCCTTTGACGGGAGCCCTCCGGCGGCACCAGCAGGCGGGCGTCCTCGCGATCGCCGGCGCCGTCCTGCTCGCGCTCGTCCTGCCCCCGCTGGCCGCGCTCTCCTCGGAGATCGTCTCCGGCTGGAGGCACGCGGCGGACGTCCTGTCCGAGGCTCGACCGCTCGTCCTCCTCCTCCGCTCGCTGACGCTCTCCGCCGCCGTCACGGTGCTGACCCTCGCCGCCGGGATCCCGCTCGGCGCTCTCTTCGGCCGGACCGATGCCCTCGGGAAGACGCCGGCGTTTCTCCTGCACGCATTTCCAGCCTTCGTCCCACCGTTCGTCGTGGCCCTCGGCTGGTTCCACCTCCTCGGCACGCGCGGCCTCGCGGGCTCGGAGGCGACCGCGCGGCTGCTCTTCGGCGAGGCGGGCGTCGTCTTCGTCCTGGCGCTGACGTTCACGCCGATCGTCACGGCGCTCGTCAGTCTCGGCCTGAAGGGCGTCGACCCGAGCCTCGAGGAGGCGGGCCGTACCGTCGCCGGGCCGGCGCGCGTCTTCTTCCGCATCCTGCTGCCTGCCGCGACCCCGGCCGTCGCCCTGGCCGCCCTCGTGGTCTTCGCGCTCGCCTTCTCGGAGCTCGGCGTGCCGATGTTCCTCCGCGTCGACGTCTTCCCGACGGCCGTCTTCGCCCGCCTCGGCGGCATCGACTACGCGCCCGGTGAAGCCGTCGCCCTCGTGCTGCCGCTGCTCCCGGTGGCCCTCGCCCTCTGGGCCTTCGAGCGACGGTTCCTGGGAGCGCGTTCCTTCGCCGTCTTCGGCCTCCGGACCGACCGACGCGCGGACGTGCCGCTGGGCCGCTGGCGATGGCCCGCAACGTTCGCGCTGGCCCTCGCCGGGGCGCTCGGGGGTGTACCGATCGCGGCGCTGGCGTGGAGAGGAGCTGCTGGGGGGGGCTTCGCCGACGTCGGGATCTGGCTGGGCCGGGCGCCCTGGAACAGCCTCTTTTCCGGCGCCCTCGCGGCGACGGTCATCGTCGCCGTCGGCTTCGTCGTGGGTCACGCCGTGGCGAGGCGCGCTCCCGGCGCCTCGCTCCTGGATGCGGTCGCCGCCCTGAGCTTCGTCACGCCCGCGGCCTTCCTCGGCGTCGGCCTCATCGCGACCTGGAATCGCCCGGCGCTCC
>CALBDV010000564.1 GCA_937927565.1 uncultured Holophagales bacterium | reverse complement strand
GCGGCGGGGGCCACCTCGGCCGTTGCGGGGGCGTTCCCGGCCGCGGGGCTCTCCTTCGGGCCACCGCAGCCAGAAATGAGCGTCGCCACGGAAGCTGCAAGGACCAGAGCCGAAGAGGTTCTCCAGGATTTCATCGATTCTTCCTCCTGCGTGTTTGCTGGTCCGCGGGTCTCTCCTGCGGACTGCGACCACCGGCCATCATAGGTTCAATTGAGCGCGAATTGCACGCACGGGACCTGCTTCGTCACCTCGGGAAGGCCGCCGGGATCCGGGTCCGGTCCAGGATCGGCTGCAGGGGCCACCGGCCCACGAGCCCGGTCGGATCGAAGCCGGATCGCCGGACTCAGGCTCTCGGGACCCGCTCCTCCCGCTTCACGAACCGGCCCGTTCCCGGTGGAAGGAAGGCCTCGGACCCGTCGGCGCGGCGTTCGTAGACGGTCTGCCCCCTCACGACCGTTGCAGCGACCCGCCCCGTGAAGGTCTGGCCGGCGAAGGGCGAGTAGCGGTTCAGATTGTGGAGCCGTCCGGGCTCGACCTCCCACTTCTCGTCCGGGTCGAGGACACAGAAGTCGGCGTCGAATCCCGGCTCGAGCCGTCCCTTCCGCCTGCCGACCCCGAAGAGGCGGGCCGGCTCCGAAGAAACGAGCTCGACCATTCGCTCCAGGGTGATCCGGCCGGTCCGCACACCCTCCGAATAGAGGTACGGGACCATCAGCTCGACGCCCGGAACGCCGCCGTAGTCGCTCCAGATCGACCCGGTCGACTTTTCGCGCGGCCACTCTCCCGCCGCGTGGTCCGTCGCCACGTGCTGGATCGCGCCAGACGCGAGGCCCCGCCAGAGCGCCTCGCGGTCGGCAGCACCCTTCACGACAGGCGCGGTCTTCAGGAGCGCGCCGAGCCGGTCGAGATCGCTGTCGGTGAAGGCCAGGTAGTGCGGACAGGTTTCCGCCGAGAACGGTAACCCTTCGCTCCGCGCCGCTTCGACCTCTCCCAGCGCCTCTCCCGAGGCGAGGTGGACGATGTGGACGCGTGCGCCGGTCTCCCGGCAGAGCCTTCGCATCGTCGCAACAGCCGCCACTTCGGCCGCAGCGGGCCTGGAGGCGGCGTAGGCCAGGGGAGATTCGTCTCCGGAGGACCGGAGCCTCTCCGTCGCCGCGAGGACGAGAGCGCGGTCCTCGGCGTGGATCCCCGCCGGCACGCCCTGCAGGAAGAGCTCGCAGAGCACCTCGCGGATCTCGTCCGGCGAGAGGTCCCGGTAGCTCTCCATCCCCGAGAGAAGATAGAGCTTGAAGGCCGCGACGCCCTCGGAGACGAGCTCGGCGACGTCCCGGCGCCAGTCCCCCTCCCGGATCGAGTTCCCCGAGACGCCCCCCCAGAACAGGAAGTCGACGTGCGCCTTGGGTGCCACGACGGCGAGCTTGTTCCTCAGGTTCGCGGCAGTCGTGACCGGCGGGAGAGACGTGCAGGGCATGTCGACGACCGTCGTCACGCCTCCCGCCGCCGCGGCGCGCGTCCCCGTCTCGAACGTCTCGCGGTGCGTGAAGCCGGGGTCGTCGAAGTGGACGTGCCCGTCGATCGCGCCCGGCAGGACGAGCTGCCCGCGCAGGCTCACGACCTCGACGCCGCTTCCGGAGATATCACCCGGAGGAGCGATCGCCGCGATCCGTTCCCCCTCGACGAGGATCTCGGCGAGCCGGGTGGAGTCCCCGCCGGAGGGAACATGCAGATTCGTGAAGAGTCGTCGGACTGCCATTCCTTGACGATGTTAGACCCCGCTTCGACAGAGAATGGGGTCAGGTCTTGATTTTCTAATATAGCTGGCGGCGAATTGAGTGTTCCCGAGTCGACAGCACAGCGTTAACGCATCGAACGAGGCACGCGTCTCATTACGCTACCATCCGCGCCAATTCCGATCGGATCGAGAACCGTCCAAGGAGCGTCCTACGCATGCATGAACGACTGACACGATCCGGAGACGGTGCCCTGCTCTTCCACTACCCGGAGTACGACGCGCTACCGGCGGGCGATCGCGACGCCATCGACGCTCTCGTTTCGACGGTCCGGGTTGCTGCCGGCGAGATGGTCTTCCACCGCGGTGACCCCGGCGACGCGATGTTCGTCGTGAAGAGCGGGCGTTTCCGCGTCACCGGAGCGACGCCGTCCGGAGCCGAGGTGACTCTCGTGGAGATCGGCCCCCGTGGCTGGGTCGGCGAGATGGCCGTCCTCACCGGGCAGCCCCGGTCCGCGGCCCTGAAGGCCGTGACGGACGGAGAGCTCGTCCGCCTGCCCCGCTCCGGCTTCGACGAGCTCGCCCGCCTCTATCCCGAGGTCGCGTCCCGTCTCACGGCCGACATCGGCCCACGCCTTCGGCGAACCCAGCTCCTCCGCGTCTGGGAGGAGCTCTTCGGCATCACCGAGCCCGCGGCGTTCCGCGAGCTGGAGGAGGCCGTCGAGTGGCGGCGCGTGAACGCCGGCGAGGTCCTCATCCGGCAGGGCGAGGCGAGCGACGCGATGTACGTCGTCGTCACCGGGCGTTTCCGGACGATCGTCAAGGGCCCGGACGGCGCGGACGTCACGGTCCGGGAGACTGGTTCCTTCAGCACGCTCGGCGAGCTGGGCCTCCTGACGGAAATGCCTCGCTCGGCCACCGTCCTCGCGCTCCGCGACGGCGAGGTGATCCGGCTCGGCCGAGACGTCTTCCGGGCCTTCGCCCTCCGCCATCCCGAGGCTCTGCTGAGAGTCGCGTCGATCGTGGCCGAGCGCCAGATGAACGGCAACGCCCCGCGGATTCGCGCCTCCTCTCCCGCGGCCTCGACGCCCTGCGTCACGTTCGCCGTCCTCCCGCTGACGCCCTCCCCCGCGGCGGCTGCCCTCGGGCGAACGCTCGTCGAACGCCTCGGCGCCCTCGGGGAGACGCTCGCTCTCGACGCGGCCGGTTTCGACGAACGCCACGGACGGTCCGGCGCGGCCGAGACTCCGCTCTCCGGTCCCCTGAGCCTCGCCGTCGACGTCTCGCTCCGCGAGCTCGAGGACCGCACGCGGCACCTCCTCCTCGACGCGGGTTCCGAGTGGAACGCCTGGACCGAGCGCTGCCTGCGGCGGGCCGACCGGATCCTCCTCGTCGCGGACGCCTCCGGCAGCCCCGCGCCGGGCGCGATCGAAGAGAGGCTCGCCGCGCTGAAGCTCCCCGCGCGGACCGAGCTCGTCCTCGTACATCCCGCCGCGACCCCGGAACCGCGCGGCACGTCGGAGTGGCTCTCCGGCAGGGAGGTCGCAGACCACCACCACGTCCGCCTCGGGAACCTCCGCGACGAGGAGCGCCTGGCCCGCCGGCTCGCCGGCCGCGGCGTCGGCCTCGTCCTCGGCGGCGGCGGCGCCCGTGGCGTCGCGCACGTCGGCGTGATCCGAGCCATCGAGGAAGCAGGTCTCCCCGTCGACCTCGTCGGCGGGGCGAGCATGGGAGCCGTCGTCGCCGCCGGCTACGCGCTCCACGGCACGGCGGCGCCGCTCGTTGCGCTGGCCGAGACGTTCTCCGATCCCTCGAAGATCTACGACCGGACGCTCCCTCTCGTCTCCCTGATGTCCGGCGGCAAGGTGCTGCGCCTCATGAAGTCCCTCTACGGCGACCGCGCCATCGAGGACCTCTGGACCCCGTTCTTCAGCATCTCGACGAACCTCACGCGCGCCCGCGTCGACGTCGACCGGCGCGGTCCCCTCTGGCGCGCGGTCCGCAAGAGCATGTCGATTCCCGGCGTCTTCCCGCCGATCATCGAGGACGGCGACGTCATCGTCGACGGCGGCGTCGTCGACAACTTTCCGGTGGAGCGCATGGCCTCGCGCGCCGACTGCGGCACCGTGATCGGCGTGAACGTCGCGCCTGCCGTCGACAAGGTTAAACCCTATCGCTTCGGCCCGGAGCTCTCCGGCTGGCAGGTGCTGCGCAGCCGCGTCCTCCCGTGGGCGAAAGGGATGCGCGCCCCGTCCCTCGTCGGCTCGCTCCTCCGGACCCAGGAGATCAACAGCGTCATGTCCCTGCGCTCGGGCCTGCGCTTCGTCGACCTCCTCGTCGAGCCCTCCGTCGACCGCTTCCGCCTCAACGAGTACGACAAGCACGTCGAGCTGATCGCCTCCGGCTACGAAGCCGGAAAGCAGGCCCTGGGGTCAGGTCTTGATTTTCTAATCTAGCTGCGCCGTCACCTCGCCATCGGCAGGTAGCTGCCATCCGAGGTGGCCGCGTCGTTCAGGACGCCGTAGGCGATGAACCGCGACGATCCCGCGATCCGTTCGACCTTCGCCGAGCCCGCGGACGCCCCGCGCGCGTCGAGGGGAAGGCCCAGCTGCTTCCACTCGCCGCTGCCGAGGATCCACTCCTCCGGGTTCGCGAGGGTCTGCCCGGACTCGCCGAAGAACGTGACCCGGAGCGTCACGGTGCCGGCATCCCCGACGTTGACGAAGGCGACGTTCGAGCGCATCGCGGAGTTCTGCTGGAGGCCGTGAACCCAGGCCGTGCCGTTCGCGGACTCGGCCAGGGTCAGGCCCGGGTAGTAGACGCCGAACGTCCCGGGGCGGAGAGTCGAACCCGTGAAGGTCCGGGCCCCCGCGACGAGAACGCCGGGCGCCGTGCCCGCAGGCGCCTTCACGAGGAGCGAGCCGGCGACGTTGGCACCTCCCCCTGGAATCGCGAGCCCGCCGGCGCGCAGGAACGAAATCGCGTCGGGAAGGACTCGCTGCTCGCCCGCTGCGAGGGTGAGCGGCACCGACCCCGAACCGCCGCCGAACTGGGCGGTGGCGCTGTAGCCGAGAGTCAAGGCGAGAGGAGCGCTGCCGAGGTTCGCGAGCGTCACTTCCGTCGCGTAGCGGCTCGTGCCGAGACCCTTGACGTCGAGGACGACCGGGATCATCCGATCCGCTGCCCCCGTCACCCCCGGCACGAGCGGCGGGACGAAGGATCCATCCGACGTGCCGGAGTCGTTCAGGACGCCATAGGCGGAGAAGGGCGACGCACCCGAGATCCGCGTCACGACGGCCCGCCCCGACGTGGCCTTCCCCTCGAGGGGCCGGTCGAACTGCTTCCAGCCCCACGCCGGCAGCGACCAGTCCGAGAGGACGCCGAGGTCCTCGCCATTCGGCCCTTCGAGCTTCACCCTCAGCGTCACGGGCTCCGACCCGCCGTTGACGATCGCGAGATTCGAGCGCATCGCGGCGTTCTGCTGGAGACCTGCCACGACGGCCGTCGAGGACGTCAGCGCCGCGTCGGAGTAGAACAGGCCGAAACTCCCCCCGTCTCCCGGGGTCGACGTCCGGCCGCCGGCGAAGAGCTCCGCGGCATTCGTCGCTCCAACGAGGGTGACGCGGAGCGTCCCCACCTGGTTCGTTCCGTCGTCGGGAATCGGAAGGCCCTGCAACCGAAGGTATTCGATGACGTCGGGGAGAATCCGCGTCTCCCCCGCTGCGAGGTCGACGCCGGCCCAGCCGGAGCCCGAACCGGCGGACGCGGTGTAGGCGAGGAGGGCACGCAGGGGAACCGTCGCCCGCGAGACGAGCGTCACTTCCGTGGTGAACGGCGCGCCGCCGACACCGCGGACGTCCAGGACGACCGGCAGGAGCGCGGAGACACCCGACACGTTCTGCGGTTCTCGCACGGTGAGAGCGACCGGCGCCGTTGCCGTCGCGCCCGCGCCGTCCGTGACCGTCACGCGCGCCGTGTACGCTCCCGCGCGCGCGAACGAGGCCGTTACGTCGGCGCCCGTCGCCGTCCGGCCGTCGCCGAGGTCCCAGGCGTAGGCGAGCCCTTCGCTGCCGTCGGGGTCGGCTCCCACCGCGAGGAATCGGACGGGGGCCCCGGCGTCGAACGTCGCTCCCGGGAGCGGTTCGACGATCGAGACCGACGGCGGGGAGTTGCGGCCCGTCAGGGCCTCGGCCCGCGCCGCAAAGGCGTTGTGGTGATGGATGAGCAGTACGCCGAGCGCCCCGGTCGCCTGCGCGGACGCCGGGTCGTAACGCGCCGGGAGGGCCGAGCCTCCGAGGTCGTCGTGGAACGGCGTGCCGTCGGCCGCGAGGACCGAGTAGCCCGGCGTCTCGGCATCGAAGGTCAGCCACGAGGTGTCGTCCACGTTTCCGACGTCGGTGCCGGAAGAGGAGATGCGGTACCGGAACCGGGCGTTTCCTGCCGACAGCCCGAGACCTGTCGACCCCGCCGGGGCCGAGATCACGACCACGTTCGATGCGAACAGGTTCGTGTCGCGCGCGGCCGGGTCGACGTTCAGGTAACGGTACGTCCCGACGTCGAAGGCCGGTCCCGTCGCCGACGTCAGCGAGACGTGGACGTCGGTCGGGTCCGCGGTTTCCCCCGGGCTCTCGGGATCCTCCACGTCTCCAGTCTGAAGCGTCTTGACCTTCGCGTCGACGATACCGTCGCCGTTCCGGTCGATGTCGATCTCGAAGGTGGTCTCGGATGGGCTCACCCATTCGCCCCAGGTCGCCACCGCGAACCAGACGGTCGCGCCGGCCCCGAAGCCGGTGGCGGGCGCGGAGCTCGCCGCACCGACCCAGGCGAGATCCGCAGCCGCGCGCGCGGCGCTCGACCCGGCCTTCTTCGGGCTTTCTGCGTGCAGCTCGAAGGCCGACACGGTCGAGACGACGTCGATCGGCAGGAGCGGCCCCGTCTTCAGCCCCGTTCCGACGAGGGGAATCGTGAACGCCCCGCCCGACGGCGAAACGCCCAGCGCACGGGAGGCCGCCTTCACGTCGGACTGACCCCGGACGACGACGTGCAGCGGAACGCGGAGTGTTCCGGCCGGCGCTCCCTCGAGGGTCACGACCCCGCCCGCCTCGGCCATCCAGAACCGGTTCGAGATCGGTGCGAAGCTCCCCTGCGTGAGGGCGAGCGTCGGATCGGGGGCGTGCGTCACCGCCGTCGGATC
>CALBDV010000563.1 GCA_937927565.1 uncultured Holophagales bacterium | reverse complement strand
GCGTCCTGACGCCCGTCGCGGAGTTCGAGCCGGTCCTCCTCGCCGGGACGACCGTCCGCCGGGCGACGCTCCACAACTACGAGGACCTCTCGAGGAAGGACGTCCGCGTCGGCGACATCGTCGCCGTCGAGAAGGCGGGCGACGTCATCCCGAAGGTGACGCGCGTCCTTATCGAGGAACGTCCTCCCTGGGCCGTTCCATTCGTGATGTCCTCGACATGCCCCGAGTGCCGTGAGCCCGTCATCCGTGAGGAGGGCGCAGTAGCCGTACGTTGTGTCAATTCCTCCTGTCCAGCGCAGGTGCTTCGGGCGTTGCAGCACTTCGTCTCGCGGAAGGCGATGGACATTGAGGGCCTCGGCGAAGAGCGTCTGAGGAGAATGGTCGAAGGGGGGCTGGTTCGCTCGGCATCCGACCTCTACCACCTCGATCGGGGTGCGTTGCGGCCATTCATGCTTCCGGAGAGACAGGACCAGGGCAATCGTCGGCCGAAAAAGGAGGATCCGAACGCCGGTCTTGCTGTGGCGGATCTTGTCCTCGCGGAAATCGAGAGATCCAAGGGCGCCGGGTTCGGGCGAGCCCTCTTTGCGCTCGGGATCCGGGAGGTCGGAGAGAAGCTCGGCCGTACGCTGGCCAAGGCATTCGGCTCGATCGAGAACTTGAAGATGGCGACGGAGGAGGCGCTCCTCGCGGTCCCCGACGTCGGCCCCGAAACGGCGAGATCTGTTCGGGAGTGGTTCAGCGTGGAGGCGAATCAGGCGCTCGTGCGCCGTCTCACGGAGGCCAGGCTCGAGATGGCCCAGACGACGACGGCGACGGGACCGGGTCCGCTCAGCGGAAAGACGTTCGTGATCACGGGTGTCCTGGACGGAATGACGCGGGATCAGGCCACGGCACTGGTGGAAGGCGCGGGAGGCAAAGTCGCATCGGCCGTCTCGAAGAAGACGACGGCCCTCATTGCGGGTCGGGATGCCGGCTCGAAGCTCGAAAGGGCGCAAACCCTTGGAATCCCGATCTGGGATTCCGCTGAGTTGCTGCTCGCCGTCGGGAAGGCGGACGAGCCAGTCCAAGGCTCTCGATGAGCGGCGCCTTCGCCGTCCTCGATCTAGAGACGACGGGCCTATTCCCAGGAGGGCACGATCGGGTCGTCGAGATCGCCATACTTCACCTCGACGGGGAAGGATGCGCCGAGGAGCCCTTCGTGACGCTGATCAACCCCGAACGGGATCTCGGTCCAGTGGGCATCCACGGCCTGACGGGGAACGACGTCCTCGGGGCACCGGCGTTCCGGAATATTGCTGGCGACGTCCTACGTCGCTTGCGGGGTCGCGTCATCGTCGGGCACAACGTCGCGTTCGACTTGCGGTTCCTGGGGTCCGAGTTCTCCCGCATGGGGATCTCATTCCCGAGCCTGCCGAGCGTCTGCACGATGCAGCTCGTCCGCGAACTCGGTATGGGTCTGCCGAGCCATCGGCTTTCGAACTGCTGTGCTGCGTTCGGTATTCCCCATTCGGAGTCCCACTCTGCACTCTCCGACGCTTCCGCTACGGCGACTCTGTTCCACGAGATCTGCCTGCGTCGACCTTCGGCTGTCCCCGCCCACCTCACGGAGGAGGCTAAGGGCATCGCCGAAAAGTGGCCTGAGATTGATGCCGTGGCTGCGCCCCTGACCCGGACGGCCGCCCGCCGCCGGACCGACCCCGGGGATTCTCTGATCCGCGATCTGGTCAAGAGATTGCCGATCGTCGGGGGGAGCTCGGAGGTCGCTAGCTACCAGAACCTGCTCGAGAGGGTCGTGGAAGACCGGCGGATCTCTGGAGAGGAAGCCCTGGCGCTCGAGGAAGTCGCGCGGTCCTGCGGCCTCGGCGCGGATACCGTCCGTGCGGTGCACGAGGCCTATCTGGGCGGCGCCGTCGCGCTTGCGTGGTCGGACGGACTGATCACGGATCTCGAGCGCCGGGAGCTCGAACAGTTTGCGACGATACTCGGCCTCGATTCCGTGCTGGTCGAACGTCTCATCGCCGATAGAGAGACGACGAGGTCCGCCCAGGCGCCTGTCCCATCGGTCGCACCCGCCCACATGGGCTCACTTCGCGGCTGCTCGGTGTGCTTCACGGGCGAGTTGCAGGGGATGCTGGGCGGTGGTCCGATCTCGCGAGAGTCTGCCCATGCTCTCGCGACGAACGCGGGCCTCACGGTGGCGAAATCGGTGACGAAGCGTCTGGATGTCCTCGTCGTCTCGGACCCGGACACGCAGTCCGGGAAAGCCCGAAAGGCCAGAGAGTACGGTACTCGCATCATGGTCGAGAGCGCTTTCTGGCGTACGATCGGCGCTCCGGTCGGCTGATTGAACCGAGATGGGTCGAAACCCTTACGCCCGGACCCCCGTAGAGACGCCAGAGGGGCAGGCCGCGGCGCCTTGGGTTCTTGCCAGCCTCGCCTCTGCGTCTCACTTCCGATCCCTTCCGATTCTACTGAGCGGAGCTACTCCGATGCGGACGACGATCACCACGCTCTCTGACAACCTCCGGTCCGGGCCGGAAAAGGTCCGCGCCCTCGGAATCCCGGTCTGGTCCGAGGACGACCTCGACGCGGCGCTCGGAGGTC
>CALBDV010000562.1 GCA_937927565.1 uncultured Holophagales bacterium | reverse complement strand
GAGAGAGCTTGTACCGGCGCATCAGGGAGAACGACACGCAGTCGGTGAAGCTCACGCGTCCTCGCCGTACAGGTGGCGGTCGTGCGCGGCCGAGAGGTCCTTCGCAGCCTTCCCCGCGAATACGGCGGCGTCGGCGAAGAGAGGGTCGTCGGCCCGAACGGACGCCGCCGTCGGAAGAGCCGAGTCGAGCGACTCGCGGATCAGCTCCCCGAGCGAAACTCCCCGCTCGCGGGCGCGGACGAAGGCCCGGCGACGAAGATCGGCCGGCAGCATCACGGTGGTGCGCTTCATCGGGAGCGTGGGGCGGCTCGACATGACCGACATAATGGAAGCGCCCTGACACTCGGGCAAGGGGAGGGGCCAGCTCGAGCCGCGTGCAGCCGGAGCCGCGTCGGACCCCTGATGGATCCCATCAGAGACGGGGAGCTGTCAAGAACTCAGGAACCGATCGCGTCGTCGGGCCCACCTCTCCGTTCCCACAGAGCAGCCAGATCGCGTGCGCCGTGGATGAAAGCCAGAACCACGACCTTTTCATCGAGGAATAACGCTAGTCCCGGGCGATGAAGTCGGCGACCTCGTCGAGGTCTTCGACAGCGACCTCCGCCCAGACTATGGCGAAAGCCACCGCGACATCCGCCGATCGAATTCCTCTTCGGTCACGACCCGGCCCTCCTCGGCATCCCGAATCCCGCGTGCCACCTTCTCCCGGACGTAGATGTGGTACTGGATGTCTTCGAGGGAAACCGAGTCAGGCAGACGGTCGAGCAGCTGCCGGACCGGTTCCTTGGCGCCGGGCTCGGCGGGTGGATCGACCTTCACGAGCAGATCCTAGCCCGATCTGCCGCCAACTCGTTTCCCCCCGGCACCATCACCCCCTCCTTGACGAACACGTGCAGCTCCTGGCCGACGTGTTCCGTTTACACCCTCACTTACTCCCTCGTTTACTCCTCGGTTTACTCCTTCGGCTCCTCCTCGCCAAGCCGAAGTAGCTCCGCCTCGGGCGCCGGATGGCTGCGCGGGAGCGGGCCCGTGGAGAACCACCTCCGACCCTCCCGTCGCTTGATCCGCCGACGCAGCGCGCATACGATCGAGCCGCGTGGCGTTTGAGATCGTCGGCAAGATCACTGCAGTCACCGTCATTGCGACAGGCCGCGGGATCCGACAACTCACGGAGCCGCGAGAGACATATGGCGAAGGCCACTGGCGCAAACTCGACTAGCCGGCGCACCTCGCCCGCCTATCTGCTCTGCGTCGATTCGGGCGCCAACGACGACCTTCAGGTGCGGCGCCTCTATCGCGTCATCCCGGACCCCGCAGCGGCCCGCAGCGACTACGTGCGCGTCGTGGACGACTCCGGAGAGGACTACCTCTACCCGGCGAGCTGCTTCATCCCCCTCGAGCTTCCCCAGCCGGCTCACGTCGCCCTTCGCCGGCTTGCTCGATAAGGGCGAGCTGTAGTCCGAGGGAAGGCGCGACCCGTCATGTACGTGACAGTCGAAGACCTGCTGCCCCTCGTGGCGAAGCTCACGCGGGGGGAGCGAATCCGCCTCGCACAGCTCGCCCTCCAAGCCTCAGGCTCGGAAGAGAGGGAAGAGCCCGCAGAGGTCTATCGGATCGCCCCGGTGCACGCCCACGAGGTCGCCGACAGCGAGGACCCACTGTCCTGGGAGTCTGAGGGCTGGGAAGGAATCGAACGCACCTTTCCCCCCGGCGCCAGGTAAACGAGAGACACATGGCTACACAGAAGGCTCGCAAACGCTCCTCCGGCGAGTTGCGTCCCGAGTACGATCTTTCCCAGCTCCACGGTGGCGTCCGGGGCAAGTACTACCAGCGCGCCAGGGCTGGCGGCAGCGTCGTGCTCCTCGATCCCGAGCTCTCGAAGCTGTTCCCCACTTCGGAAGCGGTGAACGACGCCCTGCGAACGCTCGTTGCGGCCGCACGGACCTCTGTTCCTCAGCCGCGGCGGTCCCGGGCCAAGCCAGCCTAGCGCGCGCCCGGCACGCCGGCCGTCCCGTCGTCGCCGATCGGCACCACCGGGAAGCCCGCCAGCT
>CALBDV010000561.1 GCA_937927565.1 uncultured Holophagales bacterium | reverse complement strand
AGGCGTTGTTGCGCAGGTAGCACCAGAGGACGGTCGCCATCCCCATCTCGTGCGCGGCGTGGAAGGCCTGGCTGACCTCGATGATCTGCCGGCCCGACGCGTCGGACCCGAAGTAGATCGTCGCTCCGACCGCGACGCAGCCCATGTCGCGCGCCTGCTTGACCTGAGCAAACATGATCTGGTCGAACTTGTTCGGATAGGTCAGGAACTCGTTGTGGTTGATCTTGAGGAGGAACGGGATCTTGTGCGCGTACTTGCGCGCCACCGAGCCGAGGACGCCGAGCGTCGAGGCGACGGCGTTGCAGCCTCCCTCGACGGCGAGCTTCACGATCCCCTCCGGGTCGAAGCAGACGGGGTTCTTCGCGAAGCTGGCACCCGCCGAGTGCTCGATCCCCTGGTCGACCGGGAGGATCGAGAGGTACCCGGTCCCGCCCAGGCGGCCGTGATCCAGGAGTTGTTGCAGGCTTCTGAGGACGGGGATGGGCCGGTCGGACGCGGCCCAGATCCGGTCGACCATGTCCGGACCCGGCAGGTGCAGCGACTCCTTCGGGATCCCGGTACAGGTGTGCTCGAGCAGGGACTTGGCCTCCGCGCCGAGAGCCGTGGTGATGGTTTCGATCGTGCTCATGTGCAGGTCTCCTCGCTTGATCTCGCGATGACCTGCGGATCGTATCTCCGCGGCGCCCGGAGGGACAGTCCGCCACTCCCGGATCGCGGTGCCAGGCGTGCAATCGTGTATTGTTTTCAACAATACACGATTGCACGCCTGGCACCGGCTCAGACGGTAGGATCCGCCGCGTGACTGCGCCGTTCATCCCGCCGGGCGACCACCCCTCCGACCGGATTCGCGCCCTGTTCCTCTCGAGCTTCTCCGTGATGGACCTGGCCGAGCCGCTCGTCTCGTTCGACGAGGAGGCGCCCGCTCCTGAGGTCCGGGCGTTCCTGGAGGAGCGCGACTACAGCCTCGTGGGCATCCGCCGGCAAGGCCTCGTCGCGGCATTCGCGTTCGCTTCGGACCTGGGCGCTGGACGCCTCGCCGATCACGCCCGCGAGTTCGGCCCCGACGACCTCATCCCCGCGACGGCCTCCCTCCCCGACACGATCGCCTCCCTCGACGCGAACGGCCGTTGCTTCGTCTCGATCCTCGGCCGCCCGGGGGGAATCGTCACGTTTCGCGAGCTCGACAAGCCCCCCGTCCGGATGTGGCTCTTCGGGATGATCACGATGCTCGAGACGTACCTCGGCCGGTCGATCCGCGAGACGTGGCCGGAAGGAAGCTGGGCTGCGCTCCTGTCTCCCGGGCGGAGGTCGAAGGCCGAACAGCTGCTCGAGGAGCGGCGGCGGCGGGGCCATCCCGGCGACCTCCTCGACTGCCTCCAGCTCGCCGACAAGGCGGGGCTCCTCACGAAGCGCCCCGAGTTCCTCGCACGGACACGGTTCTCCTCCAAACGCGAGGCCGACGAAGCGTTCCAGCGGATCCAGGCGCTGCGCAACGGCCTTGCTCACGCCCAGCCGAGCCTCGTCTCCACGGACTGGAGGCTCGTCGTCCAGCTCGCGAGGTCGGTCGACACCCTGGCTCTCATCGCGTAGGGCGCAGGACCGCGAGAGGGCTCCGTGCGGCGCCAGCCGGCTCGGCCACGAGCTCGGGACCGGCTCGGGACGCGCCGGGCGATAATGGAAGACCGGCAGGCGACGACCCGTTCGCTCGCAACCCGGGAACCCGAAATGAACCTCGACACGTTCCGTATCCAGTTCTTCGCCAGCGCCCCGAGGTACGAGTGGCTCGAGCTTCTCGGCCGGGGCGGGATGGGCGTCGTCTTCAAGGCGAAGGACCTCGTCCTCGACGAGATCGTCGCGATCAAGATCCTCTACGGCCACGTCGCGGACGACGACGGCGCGGTCGTGGCCCGATTCAAGCGCGAGATCAGCCTGAACCGGAAGGTGAAGCATCCGAACGTCGCCCGCATGTACGACTTCGGTACCGCCGGGGGGCACCCCTACATCACGATGGAGTTCGTCCCGGGCAAGGACCTCCAGACGCTCGTTCTCGAAGAGGGCCGGATCGCCCCGCCCCGCGCCCTCCCGATCCTCCGTCAGATCTGCCTGGGGACGCAGGCGGCTCACGAGCAGGGAATCGTCCACCGGGACCTGAAGAGCCAGAACATCATCGTGGGCGAGGGGGACACGGTGTCGATCCTCGACTTCGGCCTCGCGCGCGGCCTCGTGGACGAGAAGCTGACGCTCGACGCCGTCGTCCTCGGGACGCCGCACTACATCTCTCCCGAGCAGGCGATGGGGCAGCCCGCCGACGCGAGGAGCGACATCTACTCGCTCGGGATCATCGCCTTCGAGATGCTCGCGGGAGTCCTCCCCTTCACGGCCGACTCGGCGCTCGGGATCGCCATGAAGCAGATCTCCGAACCGGTTCCGGGAAACCTCTCCCTCTATCCCGACGTCTCCCCGAGGCTGCGCGACGCCGTCCACCGGGCGCTCGAGAAGAGACGCGAGGACCGGTTCCAGAGCGCCTCCGAGCTCGAGGCCGCCCTCACCCGCGCCGAGGAGGCGAGGGCCGACGCGACGACGGGTCCGGTCGGCGATGCCAGGAGCCGCGCGATCGACGAGGTCCTCGCGAACCTCGACGCCGCGGCCCGATCGCGCCGCGCGGCCTCGGCCGCAGCCGGCGACCTCGACACGAGGACCCCGCTCGTGCAGCGTCGGCCCCCCGGCGAAGCCCCGTTCACGCCCTCCCCCCTCGACGCAGCGAGCGTGTCGCCCCCGTCCGCACCCGATTCCCACCCGCCCACGGTGGCTCCCCCGACGGTTCCGGTCGCCCACGTCTCCCGGCCGCAGCCGCCCCTCCCTTCGCCTGCTCTCGCACCCGCCGCGCCCCGCCCGACCGGGCGCCCCACGGTTTTCATCGTCCTGGCGGACGGAGCGGACCGGATCTCCATGGGGAAGGCCCTCGCGGACTCGGGCTGCAACGCCGTCGAGGCGCGTTCGGGAGAAGAGGTCCTCGATCTCCTGATGTCCCGCCTGCCCGATGCCGTCGTCATGGACGTCGCGCTTCCGAAGGCCGACGGGTTCGAGGTGGCGCGAATCCTGAAGGCGACTCCGATCTTCGCGCGGGTTCCGGTTCTCCTCCTCGGGGCGCGCGTCGACCGGGCCCAGGAGCACTTCGCCCGGCAGGTCGGGGCCAGTGACATCCTCGCCAGGCCTCTTTCCGAGAGGGAGATCGTCGAACGGACGTGGCGGCTCCTGGGACCGCTCGGTTTCTACAGGGACGAGGTCCAGTCGGCCCGGATCACGAGGCCCGGTCCCGGGCGCCCCTGAACGCCGGCCTTTCCTCCACGCCGTCTTAACGCGGGCGGGCTAGGATCGACCGATCGCCATGACGACGCTCGCGACGCCCCCCGGCCGTTTCCGCCTCGAAGGGCTCCTCCGGCGGGGGTTCCTCCCGCTGATCCTGTCTCTGGCGGGAGGCCTTCTCGCCGGATTCGCCTTCAACCAGGTCCTGGACCGGGCGATCGCCGGGAGGACGGAAGCGAGCGCCTTCGCGCTTCTCGCACGGGTCGGTCCCGACCTGGAGGCTGTCCTCGCGTCGGGACAGGACACGGGGGAGGCGATCCGCCGGCTCGGGCGTCAGCTTTCGCTCCGGGCGACGCTGATCGCGACGGACGGAAGGGTCCTCGGCGACAGCAGCGTGGACCCGCAGCGCATCGGTTCTCTGGAGAATCACGCGAACCGCCCGGAGGTCCTCGAGGCGGCCCGAAGCGGGCGAGGCGTCCGGACGCGATTCTCTTCGACCGTCGGCGACCGGCTCGTCTATGCCGCCGTACGCCTCCGCGGTGGCGAGGTCCTGCGCCTCGCGTTCCCGGAGAAGGACCTCGCCGGGTGGGAGGCTCCCTTCCGGAGACAGACGCTCGGCCTTTCCCTCCTCGCCGGCCTGCTCGTGGCCGTGCTCCTCATCCGTTCGCGCTCGCGCCACGCCGCCGAGCTGGGTCTCGTCCGCGAGGCCGTTGCCAGCGCCGGGCGAGGCGAACGCCCCCCGAATCCGGGCTCCGTCTCCGAGGAGACGGCGGTCGTCTTTTCCGCGCTCGGCGACCTGGCGGACCATGCCTCTGAGAGGGCCGCAGAAGCCCAGCGCGCTTCCGGCGTCTCCCGGATCGTCTTCGACGAAGTGCCGGTCGGCCTCCTCGTCGTCGACCCCGCCCTGTCGCTCCTCGACGCGAATCCGGAGGCGCTCCGGCTCCTGGGGGCCTCGTCCGGCCCATTCCGTCCCGGAGAGCACATCCTCGAGCTGGTCCGCGAGAAGGCGTTGGCCGGTCTGCCCGAAGCGGCGCTGGAAAACGGCCGGGCGACGGCGATGCTGACTCTTCCCGCGGACAAGGGCGGCCGCACCCTGGAGGGGAGCGCCGTCCGGTTGACGCCGAACGCCCGAACGGGCCAGGCGGCGGCCATCGTGATCCTTCGCGAGCCGCCGTCCCGCTGACTCCCTCCGGAGCGAGTACCGGGCTGGACTGAGGCTCTGCCGATGGCCGTCTACCCCGGTCCCGGGGTGAATGGCGGCTGATCGAAACGGACGGGAGAGGCGGCCGGGTGGAGTCCGGTGCACAATCCGCCTGGATGAGCAGCGGAACGGTGCTTGGCAGCCGGCACTCGTCGTCGGGCTGGCGCATTCCGCGTCCGCCTCGGCGCGAGACGCCGTTGGTTCCGGTGAGCGAGAGGGACCTCGAGGAGGTCTGGCGCCTGCGGTTCCGCGATCCGCTCGTGGAGGCGGCATTTCGCGAGGAACAGCGGACCGCGAGCAGCCGGATCCTGCGGCCGGCCCTCGCCGTCGCCTTCGTGACGATCCTCGCCTTCGGTTTCCTCGACCCGATCGCCTTTCCCGAGACCTGGCCTGTCGTCCTCGCGATCCGCGTCTGCGGTCTCGCACTCCCGATCGCCGTGCTCCTCCTCCTCACCTACGTCCCCCGCTTCGCCGCCTGGACCCGCCCGGTCCTCGAGGTCGGAGGAGTGGCCGCGGGCTGGGCCATCGCCGCGATGATCGCGATCGGGCAGCTCCACGAGCCTGGGACGAACCTCTACTTCGTCGGACTCAGCTTCCCGATGGCCTCCTCGGCCATCGGGCTCCTCCCGTCGGGCTTCGCCGCGAGCGTCGTCCGCGCCGGCCTCATCGTCCTTTCCTTCCCCGCCGTCGCCTTCGTGAGGAAGCTCCCGGACTACGGTCCGCCGCTCCCCGCCGACGTCGTCGTCATCTCGCTCGGGACTCTCATCCTTCTCTGGTTCTTCTTCACGGTCGCCGGCTACTTCCGGGAGGCCTACCAGAGGCGGACGTTCGTGACGATGCGTCTCCTCGAGGTGGCCAGCGAGAAGGTCCGTTCGGTCGCCTCCGAGCTGAAGCGGCTGAACGAGGAGAAGAGCACCTTCCTCGGCATCG
>CALBDV010000560.1 GCA_937927565.1 uncultured Holophagales bacterium | reverse complement strand
AAGGCCCACACCGCAGGGACTCCAGCCGTCCAGCCCTACGAGAACCGCTCCGCCGTCGAGTACGGCCGGGCCTGGAGGCGGAAGGAGACGGCGGGCGCCGTCCGCAAGTGCCACTTCTGCGCCCAGCGGCTCGACGCCGGGATGCTGCCGGCCTGCGTCACGACGTGCACCGGTGTGGCGATGCACTTCGGCGACTTCTCCGACCCGAAGAGCCTCGTCGCCGAGCTCGCGGCGTCCGGAATGACACGCCGCCTGGAGCCGGGAAAGGGAACGAACCCGCGGATCTCGTATCTCGACGACTTCCCGGAAGACGCCTCCGCCCACCCGGCCGTGAAGACGCGGAAGGTCGTCTCGTGCGGCTCCTGCCACGAGTTCGACGAGAAGAAGTAGGAGGACGGCGATGACGAACCAGAACCAGTCCCCGGACGCTTCCCGGCGCGCGTTCCTCCGCTCCTCGGCCTTCCTCGGAGGCTCTGCCGCCGCGCTCGGCGTCGTCCCTCTCGCGGGCGCCTTCGCCGGCGAGGCCGAGGCGGCCGCGACCGGGACCCCGGAGTACGGCCTCGGCAAGCCCGAGAACTTCATCCACTCCGTCTGCCTGAACTGCAACACCGGCTGCGGCGTCAGGGTGAAGGTCGAGAACGGCGTCGTCGTGAAGATCGACGGCAACCCGTACGACCCGTGGAACACGATCCCGCCGATCGGCTATGCGACCCCGCTCGCCGAGTCGGCCTCCGTCGAAGGAGCCCTCTGCCCGAAGGGGCAGTCGGGAGTCCAGATCCTCTATGACCCGTACCGCCTTGTGAAGGTCCTGAAGCGGGCCGGCAAGCGCGGCGAGGGGAAGTGGACCACGGTCCCGTTCCGGCAGGCGGTGAAGGAGATCGCCGAAGGGGGCGCGCTCTTCAGGGGCGTTGCGGGCGAGGCGAACCGGAACGTCGCCGGCCTGAAGGAGCTCTGGGCCCTGCGCGACCCGAAGCTCGCCGCAGAGATGTCGAAGGAGGTCGACGCCATCCGGGCGAAGAAGACGCCCGAGGAGAAGAAGGCGGCCGTCGAGGCGTTCAAGACGAAGTTCGAGAAGCACCTCGGCCTCCTCATCGACCCCGACCACCCGGACTTCGGCCCGAAGAACAACCAGGTCACGTTCGCCTGGGGGCGGCTGAAGGCGGGGCGGTCGGAGTTCATCAAGCGGTTCGTGAGCGAATCGCTCGGCTCGACGAACGCCCACGGCCACACCACCGTCTGCCAGGGCTCGCTCTACTTCACCGGCAAGGCGATGAGCGACCAGTTCGCGGAGGGGAAGCTCAGCGGCGGTGCGAAGTTCTACTGGCAGGCCGACACCGGGAACGTGGAGTTCCTCCTCGCGATCGGCTCGTCCTACATCGAGGGGGGCTACGGCCCGACCCACCACGCCAAGAAGATGATGGAGCGGATCGCGAGCGGGAAGCTCAAGGTCGCCGTCGTCGACCCGCGCTTCTCCAAGATCGCGAGCAAGGCGTGGCGCTGGGTGCCGGCGAAACCCGGTACGGAGGCGGCGCTCGCCCTCGCCATGATCCGCTGGATCCTCGAGAACGACCGGCACGACAAGAAGTTCCTCTCGGCCGCGAACAAGGCGGGGGCGAAGGCGGCGGGCGAGCAGTCGTGGACGAACGCCGCGTGGCTCGTGAAAGAGGACGGCAGCTTCCTGCGCGCCTCCGAGGCGGGGCTTGCGCTGAAGGAGACCCGGTACACGAAGGACGGTATGCCCTGGGAGTTCGACGCCTTCGTCGTTTCGAGCAGCGGCGCGCTCGTCGCGTTCGACCCGAACGACGAGAAGACGGCCGTCTCGGGCGATCTCCTCGTGGAGACGACGGTCGCCGGGAAGAAGGTGAAGTCGGGCCTCCAGATTCTCCTCGAGTCGGCCCGGGCGAAGACGATCGAGGGGTGGGCGGAAGTCTGCGGAATCGCCCCGGAGACGATCGTCGACCTCGCCCGGGAGTTCACGTCGTACGGCAAGCGCGCCGTGGCCGACCCGCACCGCGGCGTCTCCCAGCACACGAACGGTTTCTACAACGTCCTCGCCGTCTACTCGCTCAACGCCCTCGTCGGGAACTGGGACTGGAAGGGTGGTCTCGTCAAGGCGACGACCTACGGGGTCGTCGGCGACAAGGAGGGACAGCCGTTCGACTTCGCGAAGCTCCATCCGGCGAAGGCGAAGCCGTTCGGTCTCTCGATCATCCGGCACGACGCGAAGTACGAAGAGTCGACGATCTTCGCCGGCTACCCGGCGAAGCGGAACTGGTACCAGTTCTCGAGCGACGTCTACCAGGAGATCCTCCCTTCGATCGCGGACGCCTATCCGTACGGCACGAAGGCGCTCTTCCTCTACATGGCGGCGCCGACCTACTCCCTCCCGGGCGGGCAGACGAACATCCAGGCGCTCCTCGACCTCGAGAAGCTGCCTCTCGTCGTCGCGTCGGACATCACCGTCGGTGAGACGTCGATGTACGCCGACTACGTCTTTCCCGACCTCTCGTTCCTCGAGAGGTGGGAGTTCCACGGCAGCCACCCGTCGATAACCCAGAAGGTCCAGCCGGTCCGCAACCCGGCCGCGGCGCCGATCCCGGAGACCGTCGAGGTCTTTGGCGAGAAGGTCCCCTGCTCGCTCGAGGCGATGATCCTCGGGATCGCCGAGGAGGTCGGCCTCCCGGGCTTCGGCCCCGACGGCCTCGGCAAGGGGAGCCCGCTGACCCGGCCCGAGGACTTCTACCTGAGGATGGTCGCCAACCTCGCCGCGGGCGACAAGCCGGGCGACGCAGTCCCCGACGCGAGCGACGAGGAGGTCGCTCTCTTCACGAAGGCTCGCCGGCACCTCCCGCCGACGGTCTTCGACCCGGCGCGCTGGGAGGCGGCGGCCGGCTCCGGGAGCTGGCGGAAGGTTGTGACGGTCCTGAACCGGGGCGGCCGCTTCCAGGAGTACGGCAAGGCCTTCGACGGCGAGAAATTCGCGAACAAGTACGGCAAGCAGATAAACCTCTACCTCGAGAAGTACGCGAAGGCGAAGTCGCCGATGACCGGGAAGAAGCTCGCGGGCATCGCGACGTATCTCCCGATCCAGGACGTCCTCGGCCGCGAGGTGAAGGACGAGGCCGAGGGATTCGACCTCGTGATGACGACGTACCGCGAGATCCACCAGACGAAGTCGCGGACGAACGGCGCGTACTGGCTGAACGACATCCAGCCCGAGAACTTCCTCCAGGTCGCCGCCGCCGATGCGAAACGTCTGGGGCTGAAGGACGGCGACGGTGTTCGCGTCGTGTCGAAGACGAACCCGAAGGGCGAGTGGGACCTCGGCAACGGCCGGACGAAGCCGATGGTCGGGACCGTGAGGGTCCTCGAGGGGCTCCGGCCGGGCGTCGTGAACTTCTCGCTCGGGCGCGGCCACTGGGCCAACGGGGCCTCGGACGTCGTCGTGGACGGGAAGGTCGTCAAGGCCGACCCTCGCCGGGGCACCGGCTTCCATGCAAATGCCGCGATGCGCCTCGACGACTACCTCAAGAACACCTGCCTCATCGACCCGGTCGGCGGGAGCGTCAGCTTCTACGACACCCGGGTCAAGCTCGTCAAAGTCTGACGTCGCGGAGCCGCGCCGCGGCGGGGGGGTGCCCCCGCCGCGGCGGCGGCACGCCCGAAGAAGGAGAATGCATGCGTAAGAACGCGCTCCCGGTGATCGCCCTGCTCCTCGCCATCGCCGTGGCCCTGCCGGTCGCGGCCCAGGTCGGGACGCTCTGGTACAAGGAGATCGTCCACGAAGGCCGGATCTACGTCTTCAACGACCCGAACACCTTCAAGACGTTCCAGGTGTCCAAGGAGATGGGGAAATCGATCACGAAGACGGCCTGGGGCCCGAGCGGCGAGACGGTCGTCTTCGAGAACGAGACGGCCCTCGACCTCTATGCCATCAAGCACAACAAGGACTCCGAGCCGCGGGCCTACAAGGCCCCCGAGCCGGCGAAGCCCTCGCTTCCGACGGCTCTGAAAGTCGGCGACGGGGAGCTGAAGTTCGGCCTGCTGCTGCAGGCGTGGTACTTCGGAGACGACTCCGCCCAGGGCTCCGGGACCTCGTACCTCGGCAACCCGACCGGCGTGAACTCGTTCCGCCTTCGCCGAGCCGAAATCAAGCTCTCGGGGAAGATCACTCCGGCGTGGGGCTTCGACGTCATGATCGACCCGGCGAAGACCCAGAACTTCGCCGCCGGCGGGGACGACAAGATCCTCCAGGACCTCGGCATCAGCTACCTCGGGCTGAAGGGGCACGAGTTCACGCTGGGCCAGCGGAAGATCGCACTCTCCGAGGAAGGCCTTCGCTCGTCGTCCGAGATCGACTTCGCCGAGCGCTCCCGCATCACCCGCGTGATTGGGGACCAGAGGAACATGGGCTTCTTCTACAAGGGAGAGTACGGCTCGATGTTCGCCGCGCAGGCCTCCATCACGTCGGGACTCCCGTCGAACGTGGCGTCGACCTCCGACCGGCTCTTCTACGCGGCCCGGTTCGACGTAAAGCCGACGAAGGGGCTGGTCGCGGGCTTCTCGGCGGGGACGGGCAACCAGGGGACGCAGGCTCTGACTCGCGACCGCTTCGGAGCGCACGTCCGCTGGGACGGCACCGAGAAGCTCCCGCTCATGCTCCGCGCCGAGTACGGGAGCGCGACGGACGGGCAGACGAACGGCACCGAGATCGACCGTGACGGCTTCTACGTTTCGGCGCTCTACACCTTCGCGAAGCAATTTCGCCTCGGCGTTCGGTACGAGAAATACGACGCGAACAAGGACGTCGCCAATGACGATCTCTCGATCGTCACGGGCGGATTCCACTACATGATCAAGGGGAAGAACATCAACCTGAAGGCCGAGTGGTACGGCGTCGAGCAGAAGGGCCGCAAGGTCAACGGCGTCCTCGACGAG
>CALBDV010000559.1 GCA_937927565.1 uncultured Holophagales bacterium | reverse complement strand
GCCTAACCGTGGCATCAGCGGCGAGCGCAGCGAGTCCGCTGCATGCTGGGTTAGGTTCTCGCGGCGTGGAGTTGGCCTAGGTCGTTTGAGGGCCTGTCAGGGCCGGAGTTGATTCGTGTGCCCGGGCATTCCGGGCCGCTGCGGGCGACGGTGCGAAGGTGCAGCCCGTCGTGGCGCCGTTCTTCAGGGCCGTTGAGAACGGAGACGCTTCGGGAACGGAAGGGGCTCGAAGCAGGAGCCGACAGCCGCATTCCCCCGAGAGCCGAAGTGCCGCGAATGCCTGCAGGCGCACGCCCGCTGTAGATGGCCGAAGTAGAAAGCAGTGAAGACGCCGGCGATGTCGGAGCGGCGAGGATCATCGACCGGTGTCCTTCGGGCCGGACTTGAAGGAGCCGGATGTGTTCGAGCGCCACGAAGTGCGCGAGTGGTTGGTACGAGACCGAGCCGTACGAAGAGGCGGGGCGACGCGTTGGCTCGGGCCTGCGACGTGAACCGGCAGGAGGCCGGGGTGAAGCGGCAGCCAGCGTCACGAAGGAGTGGACGATACCGATGTTGCTGTCGGCTGTTCCCCTCGTTCGCTGCCGAGGTCAGGTTCTGGCGCCACTGCACGACGCAGACCCATCATGAGGTGCTCGCCCTCCATGCGGGCTTCAGACGAACAACTGAGGCCGGAGTGGCGAGAGCCTAACCGCGGGCATCAGCGGCGAGCGTAGCGAGTCCGCTGCATGCCGGGTTAGACGGCGGCCGGCACAGGCAGTCGGACGGTTGATTGAGGCTTCCAAGGCACGAGGGTGTTCTGAGTGAATGGCGTAGGGAAGTAGTACGCATTCGAGTTCGACGCGAGGGTCTGCACGTGACCTTGGAGGTCTGGTGCAAGGCCTTCCCACCACGCCGCCGAGAAGAAGACGTTCTCGAGATGAGAGAAGACAAACTGAACGAGCCAGGAAGGGAGAACGTCAGCCGAAAGCGAGAGGAGCGATGCCGCCCAGCGTTCAGGCGCGAGGTGATGCCCCTGCCAGCCGAACACAACAAGGACTCCGACGCCATGGGCAACCACCGATACGTAGAGGTGCTCGAGAGCGGAGTTCGGGTCGTGCAGAACCTGAAGGGGCGCCCCGGAGAGATCGCGGTTTGGCGTCGGCGCACCTGAGGTTGCGAGGGACAGCGGACCCTCGAATGTGAGGGCCAGAAAGCGCCAGCCGGAGTAGTCCTTGCGGAGGAGCGCGGTGTCCGCGACGGTTTTGACGGCATTGAGGTCGACGATGGCCTTCTTCAGGCCAGCCGCAGATGCTCGGCTGCGGCGTTGGTACTCGCGTTGATCCTCGCTTGAGAATCCTCGATCACCGTGACGCAAGAGTACCGGAAAGGCCTGGTCGGCCGCCAGTTTCTGGAACAACTCGTGGCAGAGGGCCCGGTAGGAGAACAGGAAGCAGGCCTCAGGAGTGATCGGCGGCTCTTCTCTTTCGATCGGGCCGAACGTCGCGGAGTCGTGGTAGCCGCAGAACCCCGTGAAGGTGGAGGCCTCCCGCCAGCCCCTGCGTTGTAACGGCAGCGGACGGGTGCGCTGCCACACGTAGGGATAGAAGGTCAGAACGTGGTTAGCGGAGTCAATGAGCGACTCGAGTGTTCGTGCCCGCTGAACAGTATGCGCATCAATGATCTTTGTGCAGCGACCTGGAGCAGCGTCGGGATGCATGCAGCGTTTGGCAGCGAATGCCTGGCGAACGAGTTGGCCCAGGGCGGCGTCGGGCATTGGCGCCTCACGGGCACGGGTGAGGTGGCACTTCTTGAACTTCAAAGAAGAGCCACACCAGCAAGGCTGGTTACGGCCTGGGTCCGTAAGCGAGTCCATGATCAAGGAGGATGCCGTAGATGCTGCCGTCTAACCGTGGGTTCAGCGGCGAGCGAAGCGTATCTATGAAAGGGGGCTGTCCTCGGCTTGCCGGCGCCCCAAATTGTTGGGAGTCGGACTTCGGGGTCAGCCTCGGAAGGCGCCCCACTTTGAGAAGGGAGGACAGCCCCGTGAGAGCTTACGTTGGCCTGGACATCCACAGCAAGAACAGCACGTACGTGGTGCAGGACGCCCGTGGTCGGGAACTGGGGCGTGGCGAGGTCCCGACGTCGCCGGAGGGACTGGCGGATATGAGGCGACGGCTGCAACTGGAGGCAGGGACCGAGGTGGGGCTGGAGAGCGGAACGATGGCTTTCTACGTGGCGCGGCAGGTGCGGGGGATGGAGCTAAAGCCCGTGGTCGTGGACGCGCACGAGGTGAGGTTGAAGGCACATCGGCCGAGGCAGAAGAGCGACGAGAGGGACGCGCGAGAGCTGTGCATCGGGGTACGGACGGGTCTGTACCGCTCGATCGTGCACGTGCCGACGGAGGCGGTCCTGCTGCTGAGGGAGACGCTCTCGAGGCGTCGGCACTTCGTGAGGATCCAGACGGGGGAGATCAATGCGGCCAAGCGAGTGCTGCGATCGGGTGGATACCGGACGCTCGGACGGAAGTCGCTGACGACGGCCGGCGCATGGAAGCGGGTAGTGAAGGAGGCGACAGAGGCGGATGGAACGCGGACGTTCGTGGAGCTGCACTTCCAGGCGTGGCAGGCGGCGGGCGAGCGAGTGGGGGACCTGGAGCAGAACCTGGAGACGCAGGTAGCTGGGCTGGAGCCGGCATACAGTCGGCTAAAGTCGGTGCCTGGCGTGGGCGCCATCGTGGCAGCCACAGCCCTGGCGTTTCTGTCAGAGCCCGAGCGGTTCGGGGATGCCAAGCACGCGGCCAGCTATGCCGGGCTCGTGCCGCAGATGGACCAGTCGGGCGACGTGCATCGGGGCGGACACATCACCAAGGGAGGGCCGGCAGAGCTTCGAGCGATGCTGTGCGAAGCGGCCCACCAGGCGGCCCGGCGGAGCAACCCCCTCAATCCGCTCTTTCTCAAACTGAGCGCCCGGCTCGGCTACAAGAAGGCCATCACGGCGCTGGCCCATCGGCTCTGCCGAGTCCTCTACGCCATTCTGCGAGACGGAACGGAGTTCGATCCGGCGCGGCTCGGGCTCGAGAAGGGACCGTTCCAGGTGACCCGAACCCGGATGTACCGCCTTCGGAAGGTACCGCCCACGAAACGCTGACGAAATGACTGCGCCCGAGCCCGCTCCACCAGAAAGAACCACCGGGTGGCTGACCCCGTGCAGGAACTCGTGGGCCCAAAGAGCCCGTCGAAGCGTTTGGGGCGCCACTCGACGAAAAGATACCTGGGGCCTGGACCCCGAATGGACGAGTGGGAGCATGGTGGACGGCGAAGGGCGTGCGCCTGACGAGCTATGGAAAGCCGGCGAAAGACAGTCGCCACTGCGTCGACACTTGAGCCGGCCGGCTTCCCACAGCTCTTGGAAAACGCTGCGCGTTTTCCACAGCCGCCCACCCCCTACTACTAGACCTTGACAAGGCCCTTTCATGGACGAGTCCGCTGCAACCCGGGTTAGGCACCAGCGGTCGGAGTTGGTGTGGGGGTAGAGGACGCGGGGGCGAGGAGCTCATGAGGGGGGTCGCGGGGGGAGCGGGGCTCCCCCCGTGCAGAAGCCCTGGTGGCTCGTCCAGAAGCAACCGACACGCGCCGGAGCGACATTGGAACGACCGCTCACCAGGACGTGCTCTGAGCGATGAGCTCGGGCTGACGTCGAATGTCGCGCCAGTACTCTTCGCGCGCGTCGTCGTCGATCTCGACCGGTACAGCCTTGCCGTAGAGGTGGTCGGTGCCATCACGCCGAGGACCCGAGAGCCAGTAGTGCTCACCGGATTCGACGTCAAAGTAGTTGGCCTTGAAGCCGTGTCCGTTCAGGGATCGGAAGGCTCGGCCGCGGTAGTAGAGGGACCGGCCCGAGTGCGAAAAAGAGACGCGGCCGATGCGAGCGGGCCCGACCAGCCCGGCCCCCTTGGCCTCGATGTACATGACGCGTGTGCGTTTCATCGGCTGCGTAGCTGGCGCCTAACCGATGCATCAGCGGCGAGCGCAGCGAGTCCGCTGCATGCTGGGTTAGGCGGGGCAGCAAGAACGCCGCCCTGAATGATTGGAACGGAAGGCTGTCTTGACGTGATTCGGGCGGTGCTCTGGGCGCCCGACCGTGGATGCCGACCGTGTGGACGGGGCGCCCAAAGTGCCGCCTTCGTCCTTCTCGTCTCCCTGTTGCGAGTCCCTCGGCGGTGTCGAAGACCGGGGTGCTGGAAGGATGTCGCAGAGAGAAACGACCCGCAGTAGAAACCGAGGAGATGGCCGGCGGTGTCGGAGCGCGGAGGTGTCTCGAACTATGACCGGCGCCGATTCGATGACGGCATCGGCGTTCGAGCGCCACGAAGTGCGCGAGCCCCGGTGCGAACGCTGGCAGAAGGAGACCCCGGCGGGTGGGACGCAGCCTGAACCGGGATGCCCCCGCGAGGCGAGACGCAGAGAGTGAGGCTCGGCGGACGAAGGGGTTGCCCGCACGCCCGGTTCCGGATGGAGCGGAAGGTGGCCCCTGCCGATGTCGGCCGTACGCCGGGGAAGACGGGACGGGCAGGCCATGTCGGCTTCATCAGGTGCTTGCTTCCCCCGCGGATTCCAGAAGAGCGACGACCGCTGGAGTGGCCACGCCTAACCGTGGCTTCAGCGGCGAGCGAAGCGAAGTCCGCTGCAAGCCGGGTTAGATGGCGCCTTAGAGGGTGACCCAGTCTGTCAGCTGAAGTCCCTCGAGCGGGATGCCGGGCCGAGGCAGGACTGAGGGCTCGGAGCGAAGGCCCGACGGGAAGAGGAAGACAGCGCCAGCCGCAACGCCTTCGCAGCGCATGAGAGGCTGGAACTGTGTACCGGGGTGCCCGACAAGGCGACGGTAGTCGGTGAACTCGGCGTTCCAGGCGAAGGCGGTGCCGACCGACGGACACCAGATGGGGACGTCGAGAGTGGTGGCGCGGCCGCGGGTGACGAGAGACAGATTGGGGCGTGCAGGGCCGGATACGCCGTTGGCGCACTTCTGGACGAAGGCCAAGGAGAAGCAGGGGTTGTTGACGCCGAGGGCGGTGTCGATGGCTGAGAAGTCCGAACCGCGGAGGCGAACGGAGACGCCGAAGTGCGGCTCGGCCAGAGAACGGTGGAAGCGGGCCTTGCCCTCGAGCCACCCGGGCATGACTTTGAGGGGCTGTGCCGCCTGACTGCCGAGATCGCCTTCAGGCGCCTTGGCGCAGGAGAGGAGGGCCATGCCTGCGACGAAGGCCGAGAGGGTGAAGCGCGCAATACGTGTCATGAGCGTTCCTCCTGCGATGAAGCCATCTAACCGCGGGCATCAGCGGCGAGCGCAGCGAGATGGAATGAGAAGGCCGGTCTCCC
>CALBDV010000558.1 GCA_937927565.1 uncultured Holophagales bacterium | reverse complement strand
GCGTGCCCGTACAAGAAGGTCTACTTCAACTGGGGCACGGGCAAGAGCGAGAAGTGCATCCTCTGCTACCCGCGCCTCGAGACCGGGCAGGCGCCCGCGTGCTTCCACTCGTGCGTCGGGCGGATCCGCTACTTCGGGATCGTCCTCTACGACGCCGAGAAGATCGAGGAGACGCTGGCGGCCGACGAGAAGGACCTCGTCACGGCGCAGCGCCGGATGATCCTCGACCCGAAGGACCCGGAGGTGATCGCGGCCGCGAAGCGGGCCGGCATCACCGACGACGTGATCGCCTCGGCTCAGAAGTCGCCCGTCTACAAGTGGGTCGTCGAGTGGGGACTGGCGCTGCCGCTTCACGCCGAGCACCGGACGCTCCCCATGCTGTTCTACGTCCCGCCGCTCCTCCCCGTGATGGCCGCGAACGGCGAGCAGGGCTACGACACGACGATCGCCGGCGGCTCGGGGGACGAGAAGGGTCCCCGGGACACGACCGTCGGGTTCCTGGGCGCGATCGACAAGTACCGCCTGCCGCTCCAGTACATGGCGAGCCTCTTCGGGGCGGGGAACGAGGGCGTCGTGCGCTACGCGCTTCGCAAGCAGCTCGCGGTGAGGACCTATCGCCGCGCGGTTACCGTGGGCGACGTCAGTCTCGATGACGCCACGAGGCTCCTGGCCGAGGCGGACACGACGGTCGAAGAGGCCGAGGCCATCTACTACCTGACGTCGATCGCCCCGGCGGACGACCGGTTCGTGATCCCGCCGATGCACCGCGAGCAGGCGATCGAGATGCTCGACGAGCCGCTCGCCGCGAAGGGCTTCGCGGGGATGGGCTTCCGCAAGAAGCCGGAGAGAGGCTCGTGAGGCTCGCCGAGGTCGACCCGGCTCTCGTCTCCTGCGCGCTCGGGCAGGTCGCGGCCGCGCTCGACTACCCGAACGGCTCGTCGGCGCGCGTCGCCCTCGAGGGGGCCGGGCTGGCGGAGGACGTCGCGCCGGAGCTGTCCGCGGCTCTCCTCGAGCTGTCGGGCTGGCTGTCGTCGGCGGCGCCGGGCGGGGCCGAGGAGCGGTACTCGGGGCTCTTCGACCTGTCGCCGGTCTGCACGCTCCACCTCGGGTATCACCTCTTCGGCGAGTCGTACCAGCGGGGCGCCCTCCTCTCGGGACTCGTGGCCGAGATGCGGAAGGCGGGCGTGGCGCTCGGCGACGGGGAGCTGTCCGACTACCTGCCGGCCGTCCTCAGGCTCCTGGCCGCGCTGCCGCCCGAGGAGGACCGGGAGACGCTCGTCGACGCGCTCCTCCTCCCGGGGCTCACGCGCATGACGGAGGCCCTGAAGGACACCGACAGCCCGTGGGCCGACGTCCTGCGGGCGCTGCCCTCCTTCCTCGCGCCGCTCGGCGGCGGCGAGCCGCTTCCCCCGCCCGAGAGGGTCGACGACGTCGACCTGGAGGCTGACGCCCTTGCTTAACGTCCTGCTCTTCGCCGCGCTCCCGTACGTCTCGGTCGTCCTCTTCCTGCTGGTGTCGATCCAGAGGTACCGGCGGGACCCGTTCACGTTCAGCAGCCTCTCGTCGCAGTTCCTCGAGACGAAGGAGCTCTTCTGGGGATCGGTCCCGTTCCATTTCGGGATACTGACGCTCTTCTTCGGCCACCTGGTGGGATTCCTCTTCCCGCGCGGGATGACGCTCTGGAACGGCGTGCCGATCCGGCTCTTCCTCCTCGAGTCCACGGCGCTCGCGGCCGCGCTCCTGACGCTCTTCGGCCTCGGGGCGCTCATCGTGCGGCGCGCGGCGGCGCCCCGCCTGCGGGTGGTGACGTCGGCGGCCGACATCCTCGTCTACGTCCTCCTCCTGTTCGAGATCGGCACCGGTCTCTGGGTCGCGATCACGTTGCGGTGGGGGAGCGCGTGGTACACGCAGACCGTCGTCCCGTACCTCTGGTCCCTCGTCCGGTT
The DNA here is from genome assembly GCA_937927565.1 of uncultured Holophagales bacterium. Lineage (GTDB taxonomy): Bacteria > Acidobacteriota > Thermoanaerobaculia > UBA5066 > UBA5066 > UBA5066. The sequence goes on along the minus strand of CALBDV010000558.1, from coordinate 3,410 downwards.
CCAGCCCGAGATCCAGCTGATGGTCGACCTGAAGCTCCCGGCGCAGATACACGTCGTGGGCGCCTGGGTCCTCCTGGGGGTCTTCAGCTTCACGCGGCTCGTCCACGCCCTGGTCGCCCCCGTGCCGTACCTCTGGCGCCCGAACCAGCTCGTGGTCTGGAACCGGCCGCGGGGCGCCGCGAAGCGCTGAGAGCGCCGGGGCCGAAGAGAGACGGATGAGCGGGCGCGCGAAGGCCTGGACGGTTCTGACGATGAACACGCTGGCGTTCACGGTCTGCTTCGCCGTCTGGATGATGAACGGCGTCCTCGTCACGTTCCTCGTCGACAACAAGGCCTTCGCGTTCGACAAGGCGGAGATGGGGTGGCTGATCGGGCTCCCCGTCCTGACGGGGTCCCTCCTGCGGCTTCCCGCCGGCATCCTGACCGACCGTTTCGGGGGGCGCGTCGTCTTCACCGCCGTGCTGCTCGTCTCGGCCGTGGCCGCGTTCCTCACGAGCTTCGCGAACGGCTTCTGGGGCTTCGCCGCCGGCGGCCTCGGCTTCGGCATCGCGGGGAGCTCCTTCGCGGTCGGCGTCGCCTACACGGCCACGTGGTTCCCGAAGGAGCAGCAGGGCACGGCACTGGGCCTCTTCGGCATGGGGAACGTCGGCGCCGCCCTGACGAGCATGGCGGCTCCGTTCGTGCTGCAGGCCCTGACGGAGAAGGGGGCGCACGTGGAGAGCTGGCGGGCGCTCCCCCGGATCTTCGCCGCGGCCCTCCTCGTGACGGCCGTCGTCTTCTGGCTCTTCACGTACACCCGCGAGGGCCTGCCGTCGGCCTCGAAGAGCCTCGCCCAGCGGCTCGAGCCGCTGAAGGTGATGCGGGTGTGGCGTTTCGGGCTCTACTACCTCCTCGTCTTCGGCGGGTTCGTCGCGCTCGCGCAGTGGCTGATTCCCTACTACGTGAACGCCTATTCGGTCTCGGTGTCGGCGGCCGGCGTCCTCGCTGCGGCCTTCAGCCTCCCGTCGGGCCTCTTCCGCGCCGTCGGCGGCTGGCTCTCCGACCGCTACGGGGCCCGGCGGGTCATGTACTGGGTGCTCGGCGGCTGCTGTACCTGCTGCGTCCTTCTCGCCGTGCCGCGCATGGACGTCTTCGCGCCCGGCGAGGGGATCATGGCCGTGTCGGCCGGTCGCGTGGACGAGGTCACCCCTCGAGGCATCGTCGTGGCCGGCAGGACGTACCCGCTCGCGGTGCGTCCGGATCGGACCGTCGACGACCGCGACGTCATGGTCTGGCCGGCCTGGAACTCCTGGCACGAGCCGGCGGTGAAGCCCGGGGAGGCCGTCGTCAGGAAGCAGCTCCTGGCCCGCGGCGTCACGCACGTCTACTTCCAGGCCAACCGGAACATCTTCACCGGGCTGGCTCTCCTGCTCGCGATGTTCATGGGGATCGGGATGGCCGCCGTCTACAAGTACATCCCGACCTACTTCCCGGCGGACGTCGGCGTCGTGGGGGGGCTGGTGGGGGTGATCGGCGGCCTGGGGGGCTTCGTCTTCCCGATCGTCTTCGGCACCCTCGTGGGGGCCTCGGGCATCTGGACGACCTGCTGGATCCTCCTCTTCGGCCTGTCGGTCACGTGCCTCGTTTGGATGCACCGGGTCGTGACGGGGATGATGTCCGACAGCCTCCCGCGGTTCTCGCGCGAGATGGAGCAGCCCGCCATCGCGAAAGAGGTCGAGCAGCTCGCCCGGGAGATGGAAGGCCTGGCGAAGCGGCTGCGCCGGCGGGAGCCGGGGGACGCATGACCAGCCTGGAGCGGCTCCACCCGGCCTACTTCGCCATGGTGATGGCCACCGGCATCGTGTCGGTGGCGTGCAAGCTGCTGGGCCTCGGCCTCCTGGCGGACGTCCTTCTCGCGGTCAACGTCGTGACCTACGTCGTCCTCTGGGCACTCACGGTCGCGCGGGTCGCGCGCTATCCGAGACGCGTCCTCGAGGACCTCGTCGACCACCAGCGCGGGGTGGGCTTCTTCACGATGGTCGCGGGGTCGAGCGTCCTCGGCGTCCAGTGCGTCCTCGTGCGCGAGGAGCTCACGGGGGCCGTCGCGCTGCTCCTCCTGGCGGTCGTCCTCTGGGTCGTGCTGACGTACGGGGTCTTCGCCGCCTACACCGTGAAGGACGTGAAGCCGACCCTGGCGGACGGGATCAGCGGCGGCTGGCTCGTGGCCGTCGTGGCCACGGAGTCGATCTCGAACCTGGGAGGGCTCGTGGCGAGCCGCCTCCCCGGGCCGCACGACACCCTCCTCTTCTTCAGCCTCGTCTTCTGGCTCTGCGGCGGAATGCTCTACATCTGGATGATCTCGCTCATCTTCTACCGGTACACGTTCTTCCGCTTCGCGCCGTCCGACCTGATGCCCCCCTACTGGGTCAACATGGGAGCGATGGCGATCTCCGCGCTCGCGGGGACGACCCTGATCGCCAACGTGCCCCGGTCGGCCCTCCTCGGGCAGATGCGGCCCTTCCTACTCGGCTTCACCGCGCTGTTCTGGGCGACCGCCACGTGGTGGATCCCGATGCTCGTGATCCTCGCCGTCTGGAGGCACGTCTACCGGAGGTTCGAGATGACCTACGACCCGCTCTACTGGGGAGCGGTCTTCCCGCTCGGCATGTACAGCGTGAGCACGCTCCGGCTGGCTCAGGTCCTGGAGCTGCCCTTCCTCCTCTTCCTGCCGCGCGTCTTCCTGTTCGTGGCGCTCGTCGCCTGGAGCGCGACGTTCGTCGGGCTCCTGAGGCACCTCTCCCGCTCCGGAAGGACGAGCGCCCATGCGGCCGCCTAGCGCTCCCGGGCGAGCGGCGCGGCGCGCGCTGGCGGCGGGGCTCCTCGTTCTCGTCCTCGCCGCGTGCGAGCCGACGAACCGCGGCTACTCCCCGAACCAGCCCGTCGTCTACTCCCACGCGGTCCACGCCGGCGCCCTGAAGATCCCCTGCCAGTACTGCCACTACGGGGCCGAGCGTGGCCGCAACGCGGGGATCCCGCCCGCGGCGATCTGCATGAACTGCCACGCACAGGTGCAGAAGGACCACCCGGAGGTGGTCAAGGTGAAGAAGGCGCTCTCCGAGGGGCGGGCGATCGAGTGGGTCCGCGTCCACCGCCTTCCGGATTTCGTCTTCTTCGACCACTCGATCCACGTGACGAAGGGCGTCGCCTGCCAGACCTGCCACGGAGCGGTGGAGACGATGGGCCGGGTGACCCAGGAGAGCGCCCTCACCATGGGCTGGTGCCTCGACTGCCATCGTCGCAGCTGGCCGAAAGCCGCCGAGAGGGCGGCGGTCGCGGCGCTCAACGTGCCCCGGGAGGAGGCCTTTCCGCCCGGAACCGCGCCGATGACCCGGGCCAACCGGTTGACCGACTGCGCGGTCTGCCATCACTGA
>CALBDV010000557.1 GCA_937927565.1 uncultured Holophagales bacterium | reverse complement strand
AAGATCCGCATCGCGGCTCTCGACTTCTTCGCCTGTGGTCCCTACTTCGCGTTGATTCTCGGCCGTCGACGCCCCTGGGTGCTGAGGCTCCTGACGGCAGGAGCGCGGGTCCTGAGGTGGGACCGGGCGTGCCTGTCCCGCCAGCTGGCGCTGGGCCTCCCGCTCTATGCCAGGGCGAGACTCGGCAGCGAGGGGCGACGGATCGCCCTGGGGACCGCCTTCATCGGCGTCGTCGACGAGGTGCTCGACCACGGGCTGGCCGATCTCGCACCGACAGAACGGATCGAGCTCATCAAGCAGACCGTCCGTGCCGGCCGGACCGGCATCGGAGACGGGGCCCCGCCCAGCGGCCGGCCGTCCGGGAACGGGAGTCTCTCCCTGATCGGCGCCCTGTGCGCCGCCCTCGGCGAGGGACTCTCGCCTGCCGGGACGAGGGAACTGAGTGAAATCCTCGAGAGCAGCCTGGCGTGGGCCGAGGCCGAGCAGGCTCGCCTCGAGGCCCGGCCCGACCCCTCGGGGCTCGCGCACCGCGGGGCCGGCATCGAAGCTGGAACCCGGGGCCTCGCCTGGACCGTGGAGGGCTGGATCGGCCCGGCCGAGCGCGACTGGATGCGCTCGGTGAGCACGTTCATGCAGATGCTCGACGACTGGGTGGACCTCGAGGCGGACCTCGTCCGAGGGGAGCGGACGCCGGTTGCGGAGGGGGTCTGGACCCTCGAGGGGATCGAGGCTCGTTTCCACGAGACGACGGAGTCGATCGTCGCAATCGCCGAGCGTAACGGGGAGCACTACCCGCCGTTCCTGGAGCTGCTCCGCGACAGCTACGTGCAGCGAATCCGCGTCCTCCTCCAGAAGATGATCAGCGGCGAGGCGGCCTGAGCGGTGGGCCTGGCGCGATTCCCCTACCTGGGAATGAGCCTGGCGCTCTTCGTCCTGCTCCTCGCAGGCCTCCTGGCCCGGCCCCACCAGAGAAAGCTGACCCTTCTGAGCGCGGCATTGCAGGCGCCGTTCGGGCTCCTTTCGGTCTTCTTCGTGCCGGACTACTGGGAGCCGGCGCGGGTTTTCAGCTTCGGCACCGGTGCCGGCGTCGAGGATCTGCTCTTCTCCTTCGCCTCGGGCGGTCTGGCCTGGCTCCTGGCCACCTCTCTCCTCGACGCCCGAATCGAGGCCGAGATCGAGCCGCGGAAGGTCCTCGTCCGCTTCGCCGCCTTCGCGGTGCCTGGATTGGCGACGGGCGTCCTGCTCTGGTGGAGCGGCTTCGGGCCGATGAACGCGACGATCGTCGTCGCGGCGGTGGCGACGACGGTCCTCGCCTGGCGGCAGCGAGGGGACCTGCGCCTCTCGGCGGCCGGGGCGGTCGGTTTCGGGCTCCTCTATCCCGCGGTGCTGAAGGGCGCCTATGAACTGTGGCCGCACTTTCCGGACCAGTGGTCATCTGCCGGAGCCTGGGGCCTTTCCGTCTGGGGGTTGCCACTCGAGGAGATCGTCTGGGCGGTCGGCGGCGGCGCCGTCTGGCCGCTCTTCGTGGCCTATCTCGTCGACGCCCGCGCCTCCTGAGCCGCCTTCGGGCTGCGACTCGGGCACCTCGTCTCGTGGCAGGGCGGCCGTGCGGTGGTCTACTCCGAGCGCAGGGCCGCGACCGGATCGAGACGAATGGCGCGCCACGCCGGGTAGAGCGCCCCGAGCGCCCCGAGTGCCGCCGCGGAGACCGTCGCCTCGACGACTTCCACGACGCCGACCGCGGGGTCGACGAAACCTCTCAGTGCGGACGCCGTCGCGATCCAGTGGAGTCCGGCGATACCGAGAAGGGAGCCCGCGAGGCCCCCTGCGAGCGAAACGAGAACTCCCTCGAGGGTGATCGACGCGAGAATCCGGTGGGCCGGCCAGCCCAGAGCGCAGAGGACGCCGATCTCCCGAGTCCGCTCCGCGACCGCCATCAGGAGCGTATTGAGGACGACGACGAGCGCCATGAGAAGCGCCACGCCGGACGTCGCCCTGTTCAGGGCCGAGAGGATCTCGAGGACGCGGTTGTCCTCCGCGACCCGCGCGCTCTCGGAGATGCGCAGGCCCGGGAACCTCTTCCCGAGCCTCTCGAGGGAGGCCGAGACCCCGGCGCGATCCCCGGGACGCTCGAGCCGCGCAAGGAGGAACGTCACCGCATCCGGACGGCTCCAGAGCTCCTGCATGCTGCGAAGGGTCAGGACGATACCCGAGCTGAGGAGCGCTCCCGGGGCCCGGAAGGTCCCCACGACGGGGACGAGCCTCCCTTCGAGGAGGATCGAATCGCCAGGCCGCAGGTGCTGCTCCCGCGCGAGCGCCTCCGCGAGAGCCGCCTCGCCGTCCCGCGGGAGCCGCCCGGCGACGAGCGGAAGCGAGTCCCAGAGGAAGCTCCCAGGCGCCCAGCCGCTCACGAGGGCGGTGTCCCCGGAATCGAGGATCGCCAGGTTCACGAGCTCGCCCGCGGCATCGCGGACTCCCGGCTCGCGAGCGAGCTCGTCCACCATCGACTCCGGGAGGGAGGTGGCGAGGATCTCCACGGAGCCCGCACGCAGCGCGACGAGATGGGCGCCTCGCTGGACCATCCCTCCGTTCCAGGCGTGCGCGACGCCGCCCGTGAGCCCCGAGAGGCAGACGAATCCCCCGACGGCGATACCGACGCCGGCGGCGGTGAGCGCCGAGCGAACGGGCCGCCGCGTCAGGTTCCTGGACGCCAGCGCCGTCAGCCTCACGTCCCGCTTCCCCCTGCGGCGTCGAGGAGCGTTCCCTTCACGAGGTGGACGATCGCGTCCGACCCTGCAGCCACCTCCGGGCTGTGAGTCACGACGACGAGCGTCAGGCCCCTGTCCCTGTGCAGCCGGTCGAGGAGGGAGATGACGCTGGCGGAGGAATCGCGGTCGAGGTTTCCCGTCGGCTCGTCCGCCAGGAGGAGGTCGGGCTCGTTCGCGAGGCTCCGCGCGATGGCGACTCTCTGACACTCTCCGCCGGAAAGCTCACCCGGTCTGTGGTTGCGTCGATCTGGAAGACCCACCGCCTCGAGGAGCTCATCGGAGCGCCGGCGCTTCTCGCGCTCACCCAGGCCCGGGTCCGTCATGGGGAGCTCGACGTTCTCCCTGGCGCTCAGCGTCGGCAGGAGGTGAAACGACTGAAAGACGAAACCGATCCGGCGCGCGCGGATGGCCGTCCACTCCGCCCGGTTCCCGACCTCGCGCCCCTCGAAGAGGATGCGACCCGCGGTCGGCCGATCCAGGCCGCTCAGGAGGTAGAGCAGAGTCGACTTCCCGCTGCCGCTGGGGCCGACGATCGCGATCCTCCGCCCCTTTGGGACCGCGAGGCTCACGCTGGAAAGGGCTTCAATGCCTGCGCGGGCGAAGCGCCTGGAGACGCCGATGAGCTCGGCGAGGGGCAGAGAGACGGAAGGCCCGCTCACCGCACACCAGGGACAGCCAGAACATCCCTTCCGTCGCCCATCGCCCTGACGACGACGGGTACGTTCCGGAAAGGCTGTGATGGGCCTTCGCGGAGGGACTCGACGCGAGCCTGGAGAGCACGGGTCTCTCCCGAGCCGGCGAGCGAGGAGGTCGGGGCCGGCAAGGAAGGGACCGTGTTCGAGGCGAGGAGAGCTCGTCGCACGCGGGCTTCCCTCCTGTACCGTGATTCCGGCGAACCATACTGACCTCGCCACGCCCTCGTGTCCAGCAGACGGGCACGAAGCCCCCGCAGGCCGCACCGCTCGCGCCGCGCTGTTCGTCGGTCGGCCGAAGAGCGCCGTCGCGACCGCGGCGTTTTTCGCCTTCGCGGTGGCCCTCTTCGCATTCCTTGCGGCACCGCAGCTCGGCTCGGCGTACCTGAGGCTGATCGGCCCGCTCGGAACGGATCTCCCGGTCCCCACCGTGGACGTTGCGCTGCCCCTCCTGCGCGTCGCGCCGGGCGGGCCGCACCAGGAGGCCGTGACCTCGCCGGGAGCCGCCGCCGTTCTCCTGGGTCTCCTCCTGCCATTAGGGTGCCTCTGAGCCGTCGAGGGTGGGGCGCGAAGCGGCAACGTCTCGACGATTTCCGGAATGAGCGGAACGCGCAGGGAACCGACGTCCAGGAGGATGGACGGCCGCCTCCACCCTTGACACGGGCGCGTCCAGCCCCACATTTGAGATGACGTGGCGAACGGACTTGCGAGGATGCTTCGTGCCTCGTCTCTGGCGCTCGCGGCGGCTACAGCGGTGCCGTCGATGGCGGGCCTCGCCGCTGATGCCTCCGCCCTCGACGAGGCAAACCGGCGCTGGCTCGGAGCCCGCTGCCGGACGCGGCAGGAGATCACCGTCAAGAAGAAGGCGGACGGGGACGGCTGGTCGAGGAGCGAGTGGCTCTGGTACGGCGAGAAGAAGGGCGGGAACGAACGTGTCCTCGTCCTCTTCACGAACGCGGCCGCCATCCACGCCCGCTACCCAGGCGGCACGATCCCTCCGGGCGTGGACCTCGTCGGCGTCGGCTGGGCGACGGAGAAGCCCGACGGCAAGGGAGACCTCTTCCTCGAGCTCGAGCATCCCGGCGTCGGCGCGCGCGCGCGGGTCTTCTACTACGCGGACTGGGTGGGGCGGGTGCCGCCCTCGCGGATCGGGGAGTTCGAGAGGTGGGCGCGCCTCGAGCTCTTCGAGATCCTCTCCACGCCCGAGGAGTCGCTCGATGCCGTCGCCGCGCCTCCGACGGTCGCGGTTCCACCGGCGACGAGAGGAGGATCCTCGCAGGCCTCGCCGCTCGTGCCGGCCCCGGGCGCTGTCGAGGTGCGCGTCCTCGCGGCCTCCGTCGAGCCGGCCCGGGCGCCGCCGGGGGCCGAGGTGGGGCTCCAGATCGTCTACTCCGTAGCGGGGCTTGCCCCCGGCTCCGAGGCGGAGGTGAGCGAGCAGCGCGTCGTGAGGCGCGACGCGGCGGTCCTGACCACGTTGCGCTCCGTCGCGCGTCGCGCCGCCGGAGTCCACCAGTCGACCCAGAAGCTGCGCCTGCCAATCGACCTGACTCCCGGCGTCTACGAGGTCGAGGCGCGCGTCGTGGCCGGGGGCAAGGAAGCCACCGGCGCCGCCGTGTTCCAGGTGACGGCGCCGGGCGGACGGTAGGGCGCGTGGGGACCGCCGAGATCCTGCAGGACGGCGCCCCGTGGAATCCGGGGCGAAGGGAGTGATCGGTGTCCCGGAGTGGAACTGAGCCCAGGGTCGGGAAGGGAGCGATCCTCTTGCTCGCCGCTGCCGCGGCGACGGCGCCCCTCGTTCCGGGTCCCGCCGCCGCGGAGTGGTACGTCGTCTGCGACGTGGTGACGGGAGCGGTCGTGATGGGCGAAACCGGCGCGGCCGAGGGGCGCGAGGTCCTG
>CALBDV010000556.1 GCA_937927565.1 uncultured Holophagales bacterium | reverse complement strand
CCTGTCCAGCGGGTGGGGGGAGAACGCCGGAGGAGGATGAAGACTGAGGCGCTGGCGAAGGTGCGCTTCGAGACGACGGGACACCCGTCGGCGCCGAGATCCTTTGCCCGTCTCGTCGGCGGCCTCCGCGTCCACGACACCGGGTGCGTTCCAGGAACGCTATCCTTCAGGACGTGGTTGGAGTCTCGCTGCGCGGTCCGGTCGCGCGTAACGCAGATCCCCGGGCAAGGGCGGCCCTCAGCTTCGTTGCGGGTACCTCGCGAGCATGGGAAACCTGACGCGCTATCTGCAGGACGGCTTCTCGAGAAGCTGTCCTCACGGTTGGACCACGAAGGCCGAGGTCGCCCTTCTGGACACCGATCTGCAGTCCATCCTTGGGTTCAGTCCGAGGGCCGACGTGCTCCTCGAGAGGGGCGACGGCACTCAACGGATCTGGGTCGAGTTCGAGATCAGCCGTGCCGACCCCGTCGCGAACCACGCGAAGTTCGCTGCTGCACACATGTTCCAGCCCGGCCTCTCGAACGACGTCTTCCTCTCCATGGTGAGCACTCACGTGGCTCGAGGCCGCCGAAATCTGGCCGCAACGATGACCGGAGTGATGCGCCACTTTGGAATCCGCGCGTTCCAGACCGTGCTCCTGCCCAGCCGATCGCCCGGCGACGTGAAGATGCTCAACCACCTTGACGCCGAGACCCTGACGCGGGACGGCCCGCCTGTGGAACCGGAGATCGAACGCGCCCTTTCGGTCTGCCACGAGACGGCCGTGACGCCTGATCTGTCGATTCACTTCGCCGGCGACACACTCGACGTCCTCCTGAACCTCGCCCGATGGAATGAGGACATGGAGATCCCCGAGATCAGGACCTCCTGGGGAACTCGCCGGGTTCGCTATTTCGTGCACGACCCGTGGAGCGGCCTGTTCGCGCCGTCGAAGTTCTGTGCGTACGTCCCCGTCGGTGGCAAGGCCGCTCCGTACCGATGTTCGCCCTCGGCTGCGCGTGGCCTCATGACCGTCGCGACGTATTGCGCGATTGACGGCCTCACACCGACGTTCGATGGCAGCCGTGCCTGGCGCCATTTGGCAGGCCAGCTCGGGTTCTGTGCGGAGAGCTTCGACACCCGGCCGGACCTCCACGAACGATTCCGGACCTGGCACACGCGCTTCGCCGACGTCGTCGTCCTCCGCCCGGAAGTCCCCGTGGTTCTAAGCCCCCCGGCATGGTTCAGATGATGCGCCCGAGGACTCACCGCCCGCCGCCGCCGGTGTCGTACTCCGCACCAACGCCGGAACAGCAGCTTAGGTTTCTCGGGAACATCCAGCGCCTTCTGGCCGAGGGGCAGTTCGTCTCCAGCTACAAGTTCGCCCTGCTCCAGGCTCTGACCGACCTTGCCGTCCTGCACGGCGACGACTCCGGAGCGTCTCTCAGACTGCCGATCGAGGCCATCGTCGAACGGATGGCGGAACTGTACTGGAGGCAGGCTGCGCCATTCGCGGGCGTGGCTGTCCTGCGCCAGAGCACCTCCAGTGCGCCCGCGCTGCTCGAAGAACTTCAGAACGTCCGAAAGGACCGGCTGGATTCACTCTCTATCCTCAAGACAAACACGGCACGCTGGGCGAAGGTGCTCGACCGGAGCATCACGGCTGTCTCGCGTGAGCCGATTCCCAGGCTTCAG
>CALBDV010000555.1 GCA_937927565.1 uncultured Holophagales bacterium | reverse complement strand
GGCCGGACCGGGGGTCGTGAAAGCCTCTGTCGTCTGGACGGTGCCGCCTCCTCCCCTGACTCCCGATACGGCGGTGTTCCGTGCGGCGTTCGTCGTGCGGCGCGCGGCGGTGACGAAAGTCGTCTTCTCGGGCCGCGATCCGGTGCCGGTCGTCCTCGCCGTCCCGAGGTGACGAGGGCCACGGTTTCGGTCTCCCGTCCGGGCGAGAATCGACCCAACTCCGGCGCGTCGGCACCGTGCGGCCGGTCCCGGCCGCTGTGGCGGTGTCGTGCGGGAGGACCAGGGCCGAACGGAAGGAGGCCTCGATGGAGACGCCCCGCAAGCCGTCGTGGTTCTCGCGCAACTGGAAGTGGCTCGTTCCGGGCGGCTGCCTGTCTGCGCTCGTCGTCTTCGGGGCCTTCCTCGCCCTGATCCTCTCGATCGTCTTCGGCTCGATGAAGGCCTCGGATCCGTACCGGCTGGCGATGGACCGGGCGAAGGCGAATCCCGCCGTCGCGGAGGCGCTGGGGACCCCGATCAAGGCCGGGTTCTTCGTCTCGGGGAACATCTCCGTCGACGGCGCCTCGGGCTCGGCCGATCTCGCGATCCCGCTGTCCGGGCCGAAGGGAAAAGGGACCGTCTACGTCGAGGCGAGCAAGGCCGTGGGCCAGTGGACGTTCACCCGCCTCGTGTTCGAGGCGGGTGCGACGAGGGAGCGGGTCGACCTCCTCGATGAGGGAAGGTGACCAGCCGGCCGTCGTCTCGTTCTATCCTCTCGGCGACAGGAAGCGGGCGAGCGACTCGCCGGGGGATCGAGGGCTTTTCGAGGAGCCCCCGGATCGCGGCGCCTGGCAGCGAGGAGGACCGGGATGAAGGCGAAGACGATCGTTGGGCTGCTCCTGATCGCGCTCGGAGTCGTGGCGCTCGCGTACCGGACGTTCAGCTACACGAAGAAGACGCACAGCGCGAAGGTCGCGGGTCTCGAGCTCTCCTTCAAGGAGAAGGGAAGAGTCGAGATCCCCGTCTGGGCCGGAGCCGGGGCCGTGGTGGCGGGGGCCGTCCTCCTGCTCGCCGGGCGGAAGGGGTAGGAGGGAGCGATGGCGCAGAAGTCGGTCACGGTCCTCATCGTCTACCGGGCGCAGCCCGGAAAGGAGAACGCCGGCCTGGACGCCCTCGCGAGCCTCGTCGCGACGGTGGTGGCGGAGGAGCCCGCGTGCCTCGGGATCACGATTCACCAGGACGCGTCCGATCCGGTCCGGATCCTCCTCCTCGAGGAGTGGGTCGACACGGCCTCGTACGTGGGGCCCCACATGCAGACCCCCCACATTCGCGCTTTCATCGAACGGGCGCCGGAGCTCTTCGCCGGACCGCCCGACATCTCCTTCTGGGAGCAGCGCGGCGGGACCCGGCGCGGCTGACCTCCCGGCCGCTCCCGAATACCGGCGTCTCGTGCAGAATCCGCGCATGAGCGAAGCCTCCGTCGAGCTCTGGGGATTCCATTCCGACGACGTCGAGCGGGTACGCGAGGACGTCGAGCGGCTTCTCGGAGTCACGTTCCGGCTGCACGAGAGCGCGTCGATCGGGCCGTACTACTTCGCGCTCCTGGACGAGCCCGAGTCCGACCTCATCCTCCGCCCGAACCTCGACGCGGGGTTCGACGAGGACGTGGACGACCCCGACGACGCTTTCGCCGAACCCGATTTCCCCGACTTCGGCGTGCTCCTCTACGTCGAGAGGAAGACCGAGGGGAAGCCGGGGGGCGGCAAGCTCAGCGCTCTCGGCGCCACGGCCCAGCTCCTCCTCGTGGAATAGGCGGCTCTTCCGCGGGAGAATCGCGGGTCGGCCACGGCGGGTGGCCTGAAAGGCGAGCCATGAGCAACGACCCCTCCGTCACGTCCGACCTCGTCCGGGATTTCGTCGCGCAGAAACGCCTGGCGCTGGCGGGCGCCTCGCGTTCGGGGAAGAAGTTCGGAAACGTGATCCTGCGCGAGCTGAAGGATCGCGGGTACGAGGTCGTCCCCGTGCACCCCGAAGCGGCGGAGCTGGAAGGGATCGCCTGTGCGAAGAGCCTCGCGGCGCTCGAGGGGCGGGTCGAGGGCCTCGTCGTCGTGACGCCTCCGACGGCGGCGGCCCGGCTGGTCGGCGAGGCGGCCGCAGCGGGGATTCACAGGGTCTGGCTCCAGCAGGGCGCGGGGTCGGTCGAGGCGGCGAGGACCGCGCGCGAGCGTGGCGTGTCGCTCGTCCACGGACACTGCCTCCTGATGTTCCTGCCCGGGGTCCGGGGGGTCCACAGGTTCCATCGGGGGCTCTGGAGCCTCCTGGGGAAGCTCCCCGCGGAGGCGGCGAGAGCCTGAGAGCCGGTGGACTCCTCGTTCACCTCGTTCGTCCTGGCGTTCTCGGCCGGCGTCGTCTCGTTCGGTGTGGCCTCCGTGGCCCTGGCCGCCGTATTCGTCCAGGGGCGCTTCGATGGGAGCCGCCTGTTCGGTCCCGCCGCCGGGCTCGTGGCCTCCGGCCTGCTGGCCGGCTTTCTCGTGATCGTCGCCTCTTCGGGAGGGGTTCCGTGGGGCTTCGTGGGAGCTCCGGCGGTCCTGACCGTCTGCCTTTCGGTTCTGGGCCTCTTCCTGGCCCGCGGAATGCCGGCCCTGCCGGGCTACGGCCGGATCGACCTCTGGCTCCTCGCACTCTGTCTTCTCGGGTCCCTCACCCTCGCCGGACTTCTCGCCGCACTCCTCGTGCGGTCGGCCGGCTGATGGGTGGAGGCCCCGAGGGCTTCGGGGGGCTCTTTTTGCCGCGTTTGGCGGTGGCCCCGGGGGCGTTTTCGGGCTTCGGCCGGGGCCTCTGGCAGCCCCCGGGTGAATTGAAGCTTTTTTTCAGGCATAGTAACGTCCCCATGAAGAGGCTTTTCCTCATGCGTTACGCACTGCCGGCCCTCCTGACCGCATTTTTCGTCGCCGCCCCGTGCTTCGCGCAGGAGGTCACGACCTCCTCTGCGGAGGACAAGGCGCAGGCCCTGGCGCTCGTCAAGCAGCTCGAGGACGACCCGCTCGCCTCGGGCGCAGAGAACGCCAGGCAGTGGCTGACGAACTTCATCGTCAACGCGCCCGACCTCTTCATCTCGACGTGTCCGGAGCTCCTTGGGCCGCTGAACGGCCAGGGGAGGAACGGAGCGCCCGACCTCATCGCGCAGCTCTACTTCGGGAACGCTGCCTGGGCGATCCAGAACCCCGACAAGGCGACGGATCGCGAGGCGATGCTCGCCGGCGGGCTGGAGAGCACGATTCGCCTCTACGAGAGTCTCCTGAAGAAGAAGTCGCGGTGGCGCTGGCCGCTCCTGGACGACCTTCGTTCCAGGGCGAACAAGGGGACGCTCGGCGACTACGTCCGCGAAAACCTGGAAAAGTGCCAGTAGGGCCCTTGGACCCGGGAAGGCCAAGGGAGCTGTGATTCGCCGGCTCGTCTCTGCCGCGGCGCTCGCCCTGCTCGGCACGGCGGGTGCCTGCGGCGGAGGGGCTCTGCCCACCTCCGGGTTCGAGACGCGTGCCGAGGCGGGAAGCGCAGTCCCGGCCTGGGTTCCGGCCGCGGCGACCGAGCTGAAAACGCAGTCCGACGAGGGCAGCGGCGCTTTCTGGCTCCGTTTCCGCCTCCCTCCAGCCGACCGCCCGGCCGTCGAGGCCGAGCTGCTCAGGATTCCGGACGAGCAGGTCGCCACGCTGACATTCCGCGCGCCGAAGGGGGCGGACTGGTGGTTCCGGGGGCTCGTCCAGGTCGTGCCCGCGCGGGCGACGACGGTCGTGGCGGCCGACGTCTACTCGGGGGCCGGCCGAGCCGTCCCGCTCCGGACGTTCGTCGCGTTCGATCGCGCTTCCGACGCCGTCTACGTCTGGTCCGCGGGGCGATAGCCGACTCAGCCCACCTGACGCAGCGCGGCGGTGATCTTCGTGAAGGCCGCCCGGCCTGCCGGGAAGAGGCCTCCGAAGAAGCCCATCACGAGAGAGAAGACGATCCCCGTCG
>CALBDV010000554.1 GCA_937927565.1 uncultured Holophagales bacterium | reverse complement strand
CCGTGAAGCCGTCGGTCACGACGACGTCGACGTCGACGTTCCCGCCGTAGACGTCCCGCCCCTCGCAGTTGCCGATGAAGTTCAGCCCCGACTTCCGGAGCAGGCCGAAGACCTCGCGCGTCGTCCCGGTTCCCTTCTCTTCCTCCTCGCCGACGGAGAGGAGACCGATCTTCGGCCGGTCGATGCCGAGGACTTCCTGGGCGTAGAAGTGCCCCATCAACGCGAACTCGCGGTAGTTCTCGACCCGACACGAGACGTTCGCGCCCACGTCGAGGAGGAGACGCCTCCGGCCGAGGCCCGGGAGGACGGCGGCCAGGGCGGGTCGGTCGATCCCCTCGATGACGCCGAGAGCGGCCCGGGCGGTCACCATGGCGGCGCCCGTGTGCCCCGCGGTGAAGAACCCGTCGGCAGCTCCGTCCTTCACGAGCTCGGCCGCGACGCGGACCGACGCCCGGGGTTTCTTCCGGAGCGCGGCGGTCGCGGGCTCGTCGAACCCGACGACGTCCTCGGCTTCCACGATGCCGATCCGGCTCCCTCGGTAGCTCGCCGCGAGGAGGAGAGGCTCTATCTCCCTCCTGCGTCCCACGAGAAGGAGGTCGAGGCCGAAATCGACGGCGGCCGCGACGGCTCCTTCAACAGTGGCACGGGGGGCGTTGTCTCCCCCCATGGCGTCGACGGCGAGGGCCATTCAGGTGCGACTCGGGGAGTCGCGATCAGCTCTTCTGGGCGCCAGCGGTGACTTCGCGACCCCGGTAGTGGCCGCAATCGGGGCAGACGCGGTGAGGAGTCTTCGTCGCTCCGCAGCTCTGGCACTTGGAGAGACCAGGGTCCTGCAGGAAGTCGTGCGCCCTCCGCAGGTCGCGGCGCGTCTTGCTGTGACGATGTTTCGGATTCGGCATGGCTGTTCACCTCTCGGGATCGTTGGTTACGGGGAAGCGCCTCGGGGCGTCGCCGACGGCGCGGCTTCAGGCCAGAAGCGACTTGAGCTTCGCGAGCCTTTCGTCGCCTTCTTCCCGGCAGTCGCACGGGGCGGAGTTCCGGTCGGCCCCGCAACGGGGACACAGACCGCGGCAGTCGGGCCGGCAGAGCGGCTTCATGGGGAGCTCCAGAAGGAGCTGCTCCTCGACGAGGGGATCGAACGGGACGACGAACTCGTCGTACCAGACGACGTCGAGGTCGCTGGTCGTCAGCTCCGTCTCCTCCTCCGTGGGACGGCGGTGGGTCGGGGCGAAGAGCCACGACACTTCGGTCCTCCCGGAAAAGGCGACCGGCGCGAGGCAGCGCGAGCAGGCGATCTCGCCCGCCACGGAAAACTCGCCGGTCAGGACGAATCCGGGATCGGCCTTCTGGAGCGTTCCCACGAACGCCACCGGCTCGAGCGCAAGGAGCTCGGGCCGCTCGAGCCGTCCCGTCGGGACCTCGAGGCGGTAGGAAACAGCGACGGGCGCTTCCAGCGCCTCTTCCAGATTCAGTTCCATCTCGACCCCTCCTCGCGGAGGGTCGGCGAGTGTAGCACGCACGCCCGGGGCGCACGGTCAGCCCCACGGACGGGTTCCGGACCCCGTCCCGGCCGGTGCGCCCGCGATACGATGCCCCGGATGCGCATCGCCGTCGACGCCCGCTCGCTCTGCGGCGAGAGGACCGGCGTCGGCCGGACGCTCGAAGGCCTCTACGGCGCCTTCACGCGGCTCTTCCCCGGGGATTCCGTCGTCCTCCTTTCCCCGCGCCCGATCGCCCTCCCGGGCGTGCTCGAAGGCCGGGTCGAGGTCCGCCCCCCCTGCCGGCCGCGCCTTCCCGGCACGATCTGGCTACAGACCATCGCGGCCATCGAGGCCGTGAGGGCAGGAGCAGGCCTCTTCCACGGGCCGCTCGGCATACTCCCCATGGCATCTCCCCTTCCGGGGGTCGCAACCATTCACGACCTGACCCCCGTCCTCTTCCCCGAGTGGCACGACCGCAAGAACGTCGCCGGATTCGCACCGCTGCTCCCCGCCACCGTGAGGCGGGCGGGCCGCATCGTCTGCGTTTCCCGGGCGACTCGGGACGACCTCCTCCTGGTCTGCCCTGAGGCGGCCGGCAAGGCGTTCATCGTTCCGAACGGCCTCGTCCCCGCTCCCGCGACGGGCCAGGGGGCGGGCCAGGCGCCTCCCACCCAGCCGTACGTCCTCTCGATCGGCACCCTCGAACCCAGGAAGAACCACGAACGGCTGGTCGCCGCGATGGAGTCGATCTGGGACCGCCGCCCGGGTTTCCCCGACCTCGTGATCGTCGGTGGAACGGGCTGGGGAATGCCCGGCTTCGACGAGAGGCTGTCGCGTTCCCGGCACGCGGCCCGGATCACGCGCCTCGGGTGGGTCCCCTCCGAGCGCGCCGTCCGGCTCCTCAGGGGCGCCCGGCTCCTCGCCTACCCGAGCCTCTACGAGGGATTCGGCCTCCCCGCCCTCGAGGCGATGGCCGAAGGGATCCCCGTCGTCGCGTCGTCCTCCTCTTCGCTTCCGGAAGTGGTCGGCGACGCGGGACTCCTCCCCGACCCCCTCGACCAGGGCGCCATCGCTTCGGCGATCGAACGGGCAAACGACGACGCGGCGTTCCGCGAGGCGGCCGGCAGGCTCGGCCCGGAGCGGGCGTCGCTCTTCACCTGGGAGTCCGCCGCGCGCGCCACGCGTGCCCTCTTCGCCGAGGCGGCGGCGTGAGACGGCTCCGCGTGGCCCTCGACGCCCGCAAGCTCCGCGATTTCGGCATCGGGACCTACGTCCGCGGCCTCCTCGGCGCCGCCGCGGCGAGGGGTGAGCACGAGCTCGTGGCGATCGTGAGGTCCGGAGACGAGGTTCTCCTTCC
>CALBDV010000553.1 GCA_937927565.1 uncultured Holophagales bacterium | reverse complement strand
CGCATCCCCGCGTGCGCGGGGGAACCGACTGCACGAAGTACGGCGTGAAGGCCGCAGCGGGCGCATCCCCGCGTGCGCGGGGGAACCCCTGCAAATGGTGGCCTGCCCGACGAGGTACCCGTACGTATAGTAGTGCGTCGATGGCCCGGCCCGCATCTTCCAAACTCGTCGACCTTCTCGAAGGAGCCTTTACCGCCGTCGACGTCGAGATCTCCTCGAGGTCGCCTCTCACGATCTGTTCGGTGGGAGCCGCTCGATTCAGGTCCGGTGTCGAAACCGGCTCCTTCTACTCCCCGGTCCGGGTCACTGGGAGGATGCGCTTCGGGCGCATTCACGGCCTCACCCACGCCGATGTCGCGGCCGCGCCACAATGGGCGACGGTCTGGCAGGACCTCGTCCGGTTCATCGGTTCGGTGCGCGTGTACGTCGCATTCAACGCGACCTTCGACCGAGGCGCGATCCTCACGATGTGCGCTCGCCACGGCATCAGGCCTCCGCCGATGCGGTTTGTCTGCGCGGCGGCCCTGGCTGAGGCCTGCCTCGAAAGGCGGCTGGACCTACCCTCTGCGGCCGCCGCGCTCGGGCTGACATTCCCCGGGCGCCACCACGACGCGCTGGCGGACGCTCGCGCAGCCGGAGCCGTCGCCGTCAAGTGCGCGGAGTTGAGAGCACTCCGGTCAAGGGAGGCCTGAGTTCCGATCTACTCGGTTGTCAAAGACACAGGCTCGGCCTTATCGAGCCAAAGCCCGTCCAGCTCGACGAACTCCTTCTTGGGCCATCCGAGCATCCGCAGAGCCTGACCACCGGGCGAAGAGGAGTCCGCCCAGGTCATCAGCACGCCTCCGTCTTCGGGGATAACACCGGCCCATTCGCAACAGACGTTCCAGACTCGCTCCCGGATCGCGGCGGTCATCCCTGGGCTGGAGTAGACGCCGGGCGCGAGCTCGAGCATGCAGCTAGCGAGGAACCCACGGTAGCGATCGGGCACATTGCGCGTCACGACGATCGTCATGTTCAGGCGACGGGGCTCTCTGGAGCACGCCCGGCACCAGGGGTGCCTCCATTCTCAGCCGAGGCCTCCCTCCGGCGTCCACTTCCGAACAGAGCCTTGATCCGTTCGATCATCGCAGGTATCACCTGCTCTTCCTTGAGCGAGCGGCCGGCGGTTCGTCGTGCATGTCTCTCCAATGGCTCGCCGGGGTTGTCCTCGAACCGCTTCACCGCCCGGAAGGCTGCTGGCAGACAAACGCTTTCCCGAAAGAGATCGGCGACGTCCAGGCAGAAGGAATGCGCCGAATCTTCGTGAACGAAACCGAGCTGGGGGATCGTCGAGGTCGCGGCGACCGCGATCATTGCCGCCGCACGAACTGCGGCGGATGCATGATTGAGCGCCTGGTTCACCCGATCTGTCGAATCGGGATCGTCGCGGTCGTAGCGCCTGCCTGACCAGGTGAGGCCAAACTGGCGTGCGAGGGTTCGATAGAGAGTCTTGGCGCGCGCTCCCTCCATCCCGCGTAGCACGTCGAGTTCTGCGTTCGGGAACACCTCGCCGAGTCGCAAGGCGTACATACGGCGGGCCACCTGGATGCGCTGCGATGGCTCCGACCAGAGGCGGACTTGCTCCCGCGCCAGGGCGCTGTCGTCCTGCCCGAAGGGCATAGACGCATAGAACCGGACCCCGTCCTCGCCTGTCACGACCAAACCTGTTCCGTGCCTTGCAAGCAATCGCAGCGCGTCATGGCTCACGGTCGCACCCGGTTCGAGGAAGATCACGCTCACCGTCTGGAAGGGAATCCCATAGCTTCCAGAAGGAAGGTCGCCGCCCCCGGGCGAAGAAAAGCGAAGGGTTCCGCTCTCGACCGTCAGGGCGCCTCGGCGGAGCCAGACGCACCCATGCCGGTCGGCATGCGGAACCCTTGCGGTCTCCAGGCCCAGGCGACCCTTCAGCATTGCACTACGTCGCGCTCGAACCTACTCCCGGCGCCACGAACATCAAGGCCCCAAAGCCGAAGGCGCGATGTCGCCCGACGCCGTGCGCGATGTACTCGAGCAGCCGACCTCCGTCGGCGACAATGACCTCGCCGGCGAATCGGACATCCGGCCGCTCGATTCGGCTGGGCCTGCGGGACTCCCCGTGGGTTCTGCGCATGAGCCGAACGCGGGAGATCCCGCGAACCTCCACACGAGCGACTGTCACTCCCGACTTCGTCGCAGGAGCGAGGTTCCGCATGAGCCAATCGCGATAGACGTCCTCGCGAGATAATGGGTCGGCCCCGGCGGCGAAGCAGCGGGCGAGAAAGGCGTCAATCTCGGCTCCGCGCCGGTGCCCCGACCTGCCCGAAGCTAGCCGGACCACGGGGCACGCGCGAACCTCGAATCCAAGCCTCCGGCCCGCCTCGAACATCGGCATCGGCCTGCTGGCGACGGCGCTGATGTCAGCGACAGCAGCGACGAGAGAGGGATCGCCGAACGAGACCGCATGGTCGACGAGCCTCGCGGCGTCCCAACGGCTATACCCCCAGGCCTCCACGCAGCGGGCGGACCCACGAAGGACAAACGGCACCGGCGCGCCCTCTTGCCAGAGTTCCCGAAGGACGACGTGGGCGAGGTACCCGTCGTCGACCTCCCGTACGGGAAAGCCCCGTTGTCGTGCGATAGCAACGAGCCTCTCAAAGCGCAGAGGGATCTTGACGAGGTGGAGCGGGCTAGCCACCGATCGCCTCGGGCGGGTCCACGTGACCCTCTCTCATGAGACGGCGGCCAGCGTGAACTCGGCTGCGCCAATCGCGCTCGTCCGTGACCGGGAACACGCGGGACTCGCCGACTGAACCGCTCGTATCATCCCCCTCCCACCACGCAGCTCGCAGCAAGCCGGGATCACCGCGCCGCAACCTCGGAATCGTCGCGAGGGCAGCGAGCAGCGACGGGGCCTCGACCACGCCCAAGAGAATGGGGCCCGCCGGCAGACATGTCTTCCGCCCGACGAAGAGTGGGCGGGCCGGCTGGCGAAGAGCCGCAGCGATGTCGTCGAGTGTCGGCGCCGAGTCCCCCAGGACCGAAACGGTCGCCGTGTGAACGCTGTCGGCCCGGTAGTGGCGGTAACGCTGATGGGTTCCCTCTCCGCTTGCGCCGCCCCTGGTCGACAGTCGCCCGCGGGTCGTCCAGCCGGCAGTCTCGGCGCGCATCCACGGGGTCCCGAGGTCCACGGTCTGGTAGTCCACGAGGGCCTCGCCGCGCCGGTCGATACGCGCGGCGAACCGGAGACGGCCCTGCAAGGCGTCGAGGGCGACGAAATCGCGGTGGTCCCACCCCAGGGCGTTCCCGAAGAGACCGACCAGCATGGACAGGCCGGGAAACGGCTGGACGACGCCGTTCTGGTCGACGGCGGGCGCACCGAAGCTCACCAATGGAGCATCGAAGCGCAAGGCCAGCGCCCTCATGCTTCGATCTGCCCCGCGGTCCAGCGCGAAAGCTCGGGAAGCGACATGCGATTCTCGAAGAGCTCGAGGCTGCTGCCGCCGGAGTCGTCGACCGTATGAAGCCCGGCGTGCGCACGGATCTCTGCCTTGCCGTACATGGCGTCCAGCTCCGCCACGTGGCGCCGGAGGGCTCGGTAGGTGTTCTGGACGAGGTCACCCGAGCTCCGAACCGGCTCGATGAACGCGTTCTGAAGCGTCCGGGGCTGTGCGTCGCCGCTCTCGACCAGAACGAGGTGACTGTAGGCATACGGCGCTGTGGATCCCTTCTTCGCGCCGGGGCTCACCTTCGAGATGATGTGGACCAGCCGGTCGGCGACCTGGCCCGCGAGCCTCCGGTCCCCACCGAGGTTCTTGACGAGACCGTTCACGTCCACGACGACGTAGCCGTAGTAGAGCCCGCTCGTCAGCTCGCTGGCGTTGATGTGCCCGGAGGCCTGTTCGCCCTCCTCGCGGACGAGGTCGTCGATCGCTGTGAAGTAGTCGGTCTCCGCCATCTGACCGTGAACTGTCACAGCGTGTGCGACGTGAATCGCGGCATCTGTGCGGGCGAGGATGTCGCCGGTAACCATTCGACCGAACAGTGCTGCCCCCAAGCCTGCCTCGAGGGATCCGGGCTTAAGGGCCTGGATGTTCTTCTTCAGCTCCTTGTCGTCTTTGAAGCGTTCGTCGATCGCCGACACGACCTTCTCTGGAGATCCGTCCGTGGACCGTACGGCGGCCAGGACGAGGTCCCTCAGGTAGTCGAGCTCGGGCCTGCCCACGACAGTCACTTGCGCCGTGGAGACGGCGTCAGGTCCAGGGGCACTTTCACCCGCATTAGGCGCAGCGGGCCCATCGAGACCGCCCCTCCCTTTCGGGGTCCTCTTTGCTGTCTTCCTGGCCTCTTTGGCTTCGCTCCCGAACACCTTTGCCACGAGCTTTTCCGTCGCGAGCCTCGCCACGACCGCATCGACCCCCTGCTCGACCAGCGGGGCCACGACGAAGCGGTCGAAAGACACTCGAGAACGAATCGAATCAGGCGCGTCGATTGTTCGCAGGCTGTCCGCGCCGTCATAGGTGCGCCAGTGTCGCTTCAGGCATTGGGACGAGATACGTGTTCGGATCGCCCCACCAAACGGCATCCGCTTCGCGAAGCCCGCATCGTCTCGATTGAGGAGAGAAGCTGGGTAGTGCGTCAGGGTGTGGATCTGCAGGAATCGGGAGTTCATCCGTTTGCCTCCGTCTTGATTGGGATCAGACCGCATCCTGTCGTACCAGGACGCCGTAGTACTCGCGAGCCAGACGCCGCCGAGCAGATTCCTCATCGGATCTTCCAGCCGAGAGGATCAGCCGAGCAGCGGCGCCCCAGTCGGCTGGAATCTCCTTGGCCGCGAGGAACCGGGCGAGCGAAGGCAGTTCGTCGAGGAGCTGTTCTCCATCAGCCTGTAGGAGCCGAACGAACCGCAGCTCGGAGAACCCCGCAGTGGCGAGCGCCATTCCTAGTCGATGCTGGTAGCCGTGCAGATCGCCCAGATGCGCGAGACCAAGGACGATAGCGGCCCATCTGGTCTCGGCTTCGAAGCGGGCTGCGCCATCCGCGGGCAGGTGCTCGTCGAGGAGGATGCCTTCGATCTTGAAGAAGGCGGCCACCGGGGTTCGGGGGTTCATGCGGCGCAGCGCAGCGATGTCGCCGGTGCTGAGAGCTGGGCTTCGTTGGAGCAAGGCTGCAATGCTGCCGACCAGCGAGTCGACGCCACGCGATCGGACTCCGTCGGATGATGAACTCATCTGAGTGGCCCCTCCTTGGGCAAGGCCCTGTCCTGGAAGGAATCCGGGAAGTTCTTAGCCACGCAGGAAGCGAAGATGCTCTCTGCGGCGCTCATCGCACGCCATCTCTGGGCAGTCGGTACCGAAAACCGGCGCATTCCACGATCCAGCTCGGCACGACCAAGCTCGATCAGCCGCCGCTCCCAGGCGAGGCGGGCCTGCTCGTCAGCATCGTCGAGGGTCGCGAAGAGATGGTCGAAGAACTCATCGTCCACCCTTGAATCGAGCTCGTCTAGGGGGTCCGACTTGGGGAAGAGCTGCTTCAACGCGGGGTAGAGCACTTTGCGGCGCATCGTCTCAGCCGAGACGACACGTGCGGCAGCACGCCGTCCTGCTGCGGCGCGCGTATCCGGCCTGCCGAGACGCCGCCGGGCCGGCCCTCCCAGGAGCAGGGAGCGCTCATGAAGACCGTCGGTCTTTCCTTGCCCCCGGGCCAGACCGGACGCCGTGAACAGAATCGGGTCGGGATCGTCATCTCGCGTCTTCTGAGCCGTCGCTTCCTCGAAGTTGTTGCCGAAGAGGAGGCGCGAGAGGAGAACGTAGTGGAACCCCCTGCCGCCGACCGAGAGGACGCCCTTATCGCGCTCCACCGGTGCCCAGGGATCCCCCGTGTCCCCGTTGTCGACCTCGGGCAGGCAGCGACGCACGCGTGTCGTCGTGTATCGGGCCATGACCCCGCTCTCGTCCTCGCACCGGATCCTCCAACATACCTCGATGAAGTGTGGGGTCAGACCTTCCATCGGAAGGGATGTGTTGCCGTCCCATGGCTCCGCCCAAACCAGGGAAACACCCTCATCGCGATAGCCCCTGCGAAGGAGATCGGGCCAGGACGACAACAACACCGCGACATCTCGGCGGAACCGCGATGACAAGTTCTGGTCGGGTGAAAGGCCCACCCGAGGTCTGCTTCCGTAGCCGCCGTTCATCCGGGCGATACCGTTGTAGCCCCGGCCGGGGTAGCCCTGTGTCGTCTGCAAGGTCACGACGGCGTAGACCCAAGCTTCGATGTCATCGCAAGGGATCATGCTCGTCTTGACGTCATGGGCCTTGGCGGTGACGAGGACGTCGAGGTCATCCGGGAAGTGGCATGTGCTCCAGCCTTCGTTGTCGCCCTCTGGAATGGGCGGTTGGAAGAATGCGGGCTTGGAGAGGTCGTCGACGACGAGGGCCCACGGTTCCGTCGAGCCTTTCGTCAGATCGAGCAGCGCCCGTCGCCACGTCGTGTCCTCGTGAGGTGGATCCGTGGCGCCGCTGCGATGGAGTGCGATCGCGGCAAGCTGCGTCAGGAACATCATCCACGGATGGAACTGGTGAGGGCGAAGCCGTGGGAAGTCGGCCAGCTCCCCGGTGCTCACTTTGGCGAGGGCTCCAGGGAGAGTCGTCCTGGCGCGATGGCCAGCTGAGTTTCGCCAGGTCAGGAGAGGTTCCTCGAGGAGGTCATGGCGCATCATCGAAGGACTCCTCTAAGGCCGAAGCCTCGGGACGCAGGCCAAGGCGATCGTAGCGAAACGCGGCACCGCCGAGCCGAAAAAGAACGCCGCTGCCGGCGGACACCACCGTCGCGGTATCGAGGTCCGGAGGAACTCCCCGCGTCCACCATTCTCGTAGCACCAGCTCCGAGAAGGAAGCCTCGAACGGGCCGGGAACGGACGGATCGAACCGCACGAGTCGGTCCCCCTCACCGAGCCTCGTGGCGATGCGCTGGTCCGCGGGAAAGCTCGTCTCCGAGTACGGGCGGGACCAAGGCACCAGGTTGAGCTCTGCCTGTCGGGCGAGGCCGCGTTCGGATCCGATCATCTGGACGGCGTGGGCATTCCACCGATCGCCCCCAGCTTGAACGACGGCTTCCAGAGCCGCCGAATGAAGACTGTGCTCAACCAGCAGTCGGTTCATCCCAGGTATGCGCCACTCGGCGTAATCGTCCAGGAGCCGCCAGGTGGCCTCGAGCTGCCGAAGGTCGGGATAGACGCTCCCGAGCCCGTGATGGCTCCGAGCGGTCCCGTCGTCACGGATAAGGACGCCGAGGTCACGATCACCGGGAACCAACATGATCGCGCGGGCCACTTCGAACCCAGGGGGCCGGTGGCGGCGATGACGATGGAGCCTGCCGAGCCTCTGGAGAAGAATGTCCGCCGGGCAGAGGTCCGTCAGCAGGATGTCGGCATCGATGTCGAGGGACTGCTGGACCGTCTGAGTAGCCACCACGACGCAGCCCGATTCCTCGCGCACCTTTCCGAGCCGGGTTTCGAGCGCAGCATCGAGCGCGAGCCGATCCGCCTGGGAGAAGCGTGCGTGATGAGGAGCTGGAACACCGGCGCACCGGAAAAGAAGGTCGCCGCGGCCTTGCTGTCGGGCGGCGCGCTCGAGCGCCAGCTGGGTGGCGATGCAGTCTTTCACGGTGTTGCGGAGCACGAGGGCCTTCGCGCCGGCAATCGCCGCCGAGAGAGCGCGTTCGACGACCGCTTCGGGCTGCTCGAGCCACGGTTCGGTCTTCACGTTCACGACGCGCTCGTCAGCTTCAGTGGCGACGGCGAGAGCCTGGATGTCAGCGGATCGATGGGTGACGAGAGGATACGGCGTGGCGACAGCTTCGCCCAGGGAGATCGGGACCGGCATCTCGCGCGGGCTCACGAGGCGCGAGCGGGTCTCCGCGCCCAGCGTCGCTGAGACGAGGAGCGAATGGCCTCCGGCCGAGAAGTGCCGTCCGAGAACGTCCTGGAGAATCCGCGTCATGTATGCGTCCGAAGCGTGCACCTCATCGACGACCAGGAGATGCCGGAGGAGCGCCGAGGCACGCAGGTGCGCGTGACCGACCATCAGGGATGACAGTAGGACCTGGTCGATCGTCCCGACGACGATGCACCCGACGAGGTATCGCTTGGGGTTCTCGGCAGCCCAGGCCCGGTACCGGAATCGATCCCGGTCGGGCCACAGGACTTCGAAATGCGGCAGTCGCTGGCCCTCGGCATCATCCACGCGGAGATAGCCGGGAACCGCGAGGACGACTGGAGGCGGTTGTAGGAATGCCCTCTGCGCAGCCTCAAGCACCCGCCGGTGCATCTGGGATGCTGCGGACCTCGTCGGAAGCGCGAAATAGAGGCCGTCGACGAGCCCCTCTTCGAAGAGGTCCACGAACCGCGCAAGAACGGCCTCTGTCTTTCCGCTGCCGGTCTCCGATTCGAGCACTGTTATCGAGCCATCCGTGTCTCTCGGGAGACGACAGATCTCGGCCTGCGCTGGTCGAGCGACGAGGCCGGGCGGTGTCACCCTACTGAAGGGAGACCGGTTCTCCGGGTCTTTCCTGCGAGTCGCCGGGACGTCTATCGACATCGCGGAGAGAGCTTCACGGGCTCTCACGCGAGCGAATCGGATCCGGTCATCAGCACACCCAGCCTCTGCGGTGAACGGGAAGAACTCAGTGTCCGAGGCAATCCAGTCGGATAACATGACGAGCCCTGCGAAAGCATGCTCGAAGGCTGCACCGGCCGGCAGATCCTCCGCGTCCTCGAATGCGCGAGGGAACCAGCGCCGGCAGCTCTCGAGGAGCTGCCGGCAGGCGGCGACGGGGTCGAGCCCTGCTCGAGCGCTCCACCAGGCCCGCTGCCACTTGCCGCAAGCCGCGTCGATATTGTGCGGCTTTCCGTGGTGACAGATCGCGGAGACGACGAGGCCCGTTGCCCCTTCGCCCCAGGTATCCAGCTCTCCCACGAAACTCAGCAGGTCACTGTTGAACAGCGCGGCAAGGGCTTCCTCGACGTGACCTGCCGTGGACCCCAGGTCGGGACGGCCTTTGGCTTGAAACCCGAGATTGAACTTTCCGAGGTCGTGCAAGGTAGCGATGGCTGCGAGGCGCGCACGGTTCGTCGCCGCGAGATCCTGGCCGGCAAGCCGACTGAACCGCTGCCGCCACAAAGGAAGCTCGAGCAACGCTTCGGCGACGGCGCCAACGTCAGCGCAATGATCAGTTAGCGGGTGCCACTCGCACGCTCCCGATGGTGCCCGCCGTAGCTTTCCCCAGAATGACGTGGGCTCTTCGAGCACGCCCGCCACATCCTCCGGGTCGCAATTGTCGGGTGAGGGCTGGGGAAAGGCCACTGAATAGGGCGCCGACTGGCGGCGGTCCTACAAAGTTGTGGGCCGACCGCCAGATACGCTGCATCCAGGCATCCCTCGGTCAAGACGCCGCAGGTCGTCGAGCGGGTCGAGCGGATGCGGGCCGAGGACGAGAAGT
>CALBDV010000552.1 GCA_937927565.1 uncultured Holophagales bacterium | reverse complement strand
GTCAGAAGCCGAAGAGCCCCTTCGCGACGCCGACCGCCGTGCCGGCGTCGAGTCCTTTCAGGCCCTTCTGGAAGTTCGCGACCCCCGAAAGGTCCGCGCCCGAGAGGCTGTTGAGGAAGCCCGACTCCTTCTGGCCGAGGGTGGCTCCCTTGCCGACCTTGGCGATGGAGGTCTTGATGTCCTTGGAGACGAGGGCGTCCTTCAGGATGTCGACGACGAGCTGCGTCGTCTTCGGGTCGCTCGTGACACTCGAGACGAGGCCGCCGAGGGCGGAGGGCTTCTTCGCTTCCGTCTTCGTCGCGTCCTGTGCGAGCGCCTCGAGCGGGACGCCGAGGGCGACGGCGGCGGCGGCGGCGACCGCGGCCTGGCGGAGGAAAGCGCGGCGCTCGCTCTCGGTGGCTGCGTTCGGGGACGGGGGAATCTGTTCCTGGGTCATGGCGGATCCTCCCTTTTTCGCGGGAGGATACAGGATGAGACGGCCGCGAATTCCGGATCACGCCGGCCCGGCGGCGGGCGATCTAAGATCAGGCCGTTTCCGGGGAAACGCGCCGCCGAGTCTGGCGCGGGTTCCGCGATCGAACGGGAAGTGAGGGGTTCGTCGATGTCGAGAGGGCGTGTCGTCGGGGTCGGTTCGAGCGTCATTCTGCCGTTGGTGATCCTGTTGCTGACCGGGCCCTCGACGACAGGGACGGCTCTCGCAGCCGACCCTGGCTGGCCTCGGGAGATCCGCTCGGACGAGGCGACGATCATCCTCTACGAGCCGCAGGTCGAGTCGATGAAGGGAGACCTCCTGAAGGCGCGGTCGGCGTTCTCGCTGACGCCGAAAGGGAAGTCCGAGCCGGTCTTCGGAGTCCTCTGGGCGACCGCCCGGATGCGCACCGACCGCGACGCGCGGACGGCGACCCTCGTGTCCGCGAAGATCGACCGGGTCCGCTTCCCCGAGATCACCGAGGCGCAGGAGAAGGACCTGAAGGCGATCGTCGAGTCGGAGGTCGGGAACTGGGAGATCGTCGTCTCCCTCGACAGCCTCACGGCGCTCCTGGCCGCCGCCGAACGCGAGCAGAAGACGTCCGAGCAGCTCGCCTCCGAGCCGCCGAAGATCCTCGTCGAGAAGCAGCTCGCCGTCCTCGTCCTGATCGACGGCGAGCCGAAGCTCGAGACGCTCGAGGGGAGCTCTCTCCAGCGGGTCGTCAACACGCCCTTCGCGATCCTCCTCGACCCGAAGGCGAAGGCCTTCTTCCTTTCGAACGGCGACGCCTGGTACCAGGCCCCCGCCGCCACCGGACCGTACTCCGTCGTCAGCCGGCCTCCGGCCGAGGTCGCGAAGGTGACGGAGGCCGCAAGGAAGGCCCAGCAGGAGCAGGAGAAGGAGCAGGGGATCACGGAGAAGCCGAAGCCCGGAAAGCCTCCGAAGGTCGTCGTCTCGACCGAGCCGGCCGAGCTCCTCGCCTTCGACGGCGAGCCGAGCTACGTCCCGGTCCCGGGCCTGACGGACCTCCTCTACGTCTCCAATACCGAATCGAGCGTCCTGAAGGACCTCGAGAGCCAGCGGACGTTCATCCTCCTCTCGGGGCGCTGGTTCTCGTCGAAGTCGCTCGAGGGGCCCTGGGCTTTCGTCGCGGCCGACGCGCTCCCGGCCTCCTTCGCGAAGATCCCGGAGGGGTCGCCGGTCGCCGACGTCCTGCCGTTCGTGGCCGGGACGCAGCTGGCCGAGGACGCCGTCCTCGACGCCGAGATCCCGCAGACGACGGCCATCAACCGGGCCGACGCGAAGCTCGACGTCTCGTACGACGGCGAGCCCGAGTTCGAGCCGGTCGAGGGGACGTCCCTCGGCCGCGCCCGCAACGCTTCCACGCAGGTCCTCTCCTCCGGTGCGAAGTACTACGCGTGCGATCAGGGTGTCTGGTACGTCTCCGCCTCGGCGAGCGGCCCGTGGGAGGTCTCGACGGAGAGGCCGCCGGACGTGGATCGGATTCCGCCCGCCAGCCCGGCCTACCAGGTGAAGTACGTCTACGTCTACGACGTGACTCCCGAGGTCGTCTACGTCGGCTACACGCCGGGGTACTACGGGACCTACGTCTGGGGGCCGACGATCGTCTACGGGACCGGCTACTACTACCGTCCCTGGTATCGCCGCGCCTACTACGGCTGGCCGGGAACCTGGGGCTTCCACGCCCGGTGGAACCCCTGGTACGGGTGGTCATTCGGCTTCGGCTACACGTCGGGCTTCTACAGCTACGGGTCGGGCTGGCACGGGTACTGGGGCAGGCGGTACCACTACCACGGGCACGGCGGCTGGTACGGTCCGGCCGGGTGGCGCCCGCCGTACTGGGGGCCGGGCTACCGGCCCGGGCACGTCCACAGCAGCATCGCCGTCAACGTGAACACCCACAACCGGCCCGGATACCGCCCCGGCGCCAGGCCCGGCCCGGGCGCCCGCCCGGCCCGCCCTTCGAACAACATCTACAACCGGCCCGAGAACCGGATGCGGAACGCTCCCGACGGACGCGTACCGACCCGGGAGACGCGGGTCGCCCCGAAGCCGGCCACGCGGCCGGCCGCGAGGCCGGGCATCCCGACGACGCCCGCCCGGCCCTCCACGTCGACGCGGGACGTGCGAAGGCAGCCCCCGGTCGCCAAGGGAAAGCCCAACGACGTCTATGCCGGCCGGGACGGGAACGTCTACCGCCGCGACAAGGACGAGTGGCGGACCCGTGAGAAGGCGGGGTGGACGAGGCCGGCGAGCGGTCCGAGCTCGGGAACGGCGGCCCCGAGGCCGGCGCCCTCGCGCGACCTCGAGCGCGACTACTCGGCGCGGCAGCGGAGCAGCCAGAAGTCCCAGGGCTCGCGTTCGACCTCGACGGCCCCGCGCGCGAGCTCCTCGGCACCCCCGAAACGCACGGGCGGCACGCCGAGCGCCGGGGGGGCGAAGCCCCGCGGGTAGCCGTCCGCAGGAGTTCGCCCTCGACCGATATCCAATTCGCCGGAGGACGGCCGCCCCCTCTATGATCCCGAGGTCTTCTCCGGGGCCGCGCGGGGCGGCCGGGCCCCGTGGAGAGGGCGCAGAAGCGACACACGACGAGGAGGCACCGAACCGATGGCCGAGGCCGCGAAAGAGAACGGGCGCACCTTCCGGATGCCCCACACCCTGGTGATCGTGGGGAGCCTCATCGTCTTCGTCCTCGTCCTCTCGTGGCTCCTCCCCTCGGGGACCTACCAGACCGCCGAGAAGGCGGGGCGGACGGTCACGGTCCCGGGCACCTACCAGCAGGTGGAGAAGATCTGGCTCGGCCCGCAGTGGCTCGTCGTCGCCCCCTTCCGGGGCTTCCTCGACGGCGCGCTCATCATCGCGTTCCTCCTCGCGATCGGCGGCGCCTTCAGCGTCATCCAGGCGGGCGGGACGATCGAGTTCGCGATCCGGAAGCTGACGGCGGCGCTCGCCGCCCGGCCGTTCCTCGAGAAGCTCGTCATCCCGGTCCTCATGGCGGTCTTCTCGCTCGCGGGCTCGGTCTTCGGGATGTCCGAGGAGGTCATCCCGTTCATCGTCATCTGCATCCCGCTCGCCCTGTCGCTCGGCTACGACTCGATCGTCGGCGTGGCGATCCCGTTCCTCGGGGCCGCGGCGGGATTCGGAGCGGCCTTCTTCAACCCCTTCACCGTCGGCATCGCGCAGGGGCTCGTCGGCCTCCCGCTCTACTCGGGGCTCGGCTACCGCGTCGCGACCTGGTTCGTGACGACGGGCGTGATGATCGCGTGGGTCATGGTCTACGCGGCGCGCGTCAAGAAGCGCCCCGAGCTCAGCCCCGTCCACGACCTCGACCTCGCGCGCGACCGGCACGCGCCCGCGGGCGAGGGCGCCGGCGAGCCCTGGACCGTCCGCCACGCCCTCGTCCTCTCCCTCTTCGTCGGCACGATGGGCGTCCTCGTCTGGGGGATCCTGAAGAAGCAGTGGTTCATCGAGGAGAT
>CALBDV010000551.1 GCA_937927565.1 uncultured Holophagales bacterium | reverse complement strand
TCCCCGTGTTGACGCCGTACATGATCTCGTGGGCGTCGATCTTCTCCTCGAGGACGGCGCGGCAGGCGCGGATCCTCTCGAGGGCCTCCGGGGCGAGCTCGACTTTCTCGCCGTGCCGGGCGATGCGAACGAGATCCGGGACCGTCAGCGACGAACCGTTCAGGACGATGGTCATGTGGCGACTCCCCTCGCGCCGGCGCGTCTCCGCCCGCCGGGCCATCGGGAATTATGCGTCGGGACGGGGGAAGAGATCCGCGTTCCCTCGGGGAGCCGGAGCCACCCGATCCAGCTTCGGCTCAGCGCGCGGCGCGAAGCGGGACGTCGGGACGGGCGCTGCGGTAATTCGAGAACTCGAAGCGGATCTCCCGACGGACGCCGAGGAACATACCCGCGGTCGCCGTGATGCCGATCTCCTCGCGGCACGGGGCCCAGGTGCCGGGCAGCACCTCGCGGCTCTCGTAGACGAGCCGCACGCCCTTCAGGTCGAGCAGCGCACCCCCGAGGACCTTCACGGGGGTGGTCAGGTGACCGTCGATCTTCCTCAGCTGGTGCTCCGCGACGTCGATCCACGTCGTGCCAGCGAAGGCGTTGAGGACACGGTCGCGGATCGTCTTCGACACGAGGCCCGGTTTCGGGCTGAAGGCGACGACGTGCGTGGCGCGTCCGTCGAGCAATTCTTCGCCGACGTACCGGAACTGGAGCCGGTGCAGGAGGTCGAGGAGGGGGACGCGCCCCGACATCAGCTCCTCCTCGTCGGACCGGGCGCCGTTCGCCTCGAGCGACGCAAGCCGTCGCTTCTCGTCCTCCTTGCGCGATCTCGCTCTCTCTTCTGCGGTTGCTTCGCGGCCGTCCACCTCGAGGAGCTCGCGCGAGACGACCCCGCGCTTGTCCATCACGACGGTGTAGCGCCGCCTTTCGGGCCTCTTCCGTCGGCCGTCCCCGTCGAGCTCGGTCTCCACCTCGACCCGCTCCAGGGTGATGCGCCCCGCGGCCTGCTCCCCCTCGCGCTGCCTCGCGGCGGCTTCGAGGACGAGGGCGTCGACGTCCCAGGCTCGAGCAGGCGCCGCCCCCAGGAGGAGAGCGCACGCAGCGGCCAGGGCGACGGCCACCCGGCCCTGCCGGACTCGCCTCATGGGCCTTCTCGCGTCATCCGCGCGCCGCCGCCTCGAGGCCGGGACCAGCGGCCTCGGCGCGCCGCGGCGGCAGAATCGGCTGCGGCCCGTCGATCGGCTTCGGCTTCCAGACGTACGTCAGGGCGTTGGCGACCTCGGCCTTGGCCCAGCGAAGGATGCCGTGCCAGAGCATGACGTGGATCGAGCTGCGGACCGAGAAGCCGACGAAGCCGGGGCGGCGGCCCGCGTTGTGGTTCCCGTAGATGCCGAGCGCCTTCTTCCGCTTCGCGATGGAGATGAGCCGCCCCTGGTAGAAGCGCATCGGGTAGAGGCCGACCTCGGCGCCGTCGCCGTAGTAGGGGGGCATGGCGAGCCGCTCGGCGGACCTGCGATAGAGGGGATGGACCGCAACGAGGTAGTAGAGCGCCGTGTCCATGAGGAACGACGCCGTCATCGTGTCGTAGTCGCCCATCAAGTGGTACTTGTCGCGGTAGATCGCCTGGTAGAAGAAGTTGAGGAAGCGGTCGTACCGCTTGTTGTGGAGGGCGTACTCCTTCTCCATCTCGGCATCGGACGCCCCGCCGAGCGCCTTCAGGATCAGGTCCACGCGCATGTGGACGGAGAAGGCCATCTGGTCGAGGCCGGGCGAGTAGAACGGGTCGAGGAAGCCGCCCGCGTCGCCGACACAGGTCCAGCCCGGCGCGATGAACTTGTCGAGGAAGTAGGGAAGCGTCCCGAGGTACCGGCAGTCCCCCTCGACCGGCTCGGCGTGCTCGAGCATCTCGCGCGTGAGCGGGTTGGCGTGGAGGAAGCTCGTCAGCTTCTCCAGAGGCGTCTTCCCCTCGGGCTGGACGAGGCGGTTGTCCCAGACGAGCCCGACGCTCGTCTCCCCGCCGCGGAGCGGGATGAACCAGATCCA
Source organism: uncultured Holophagales bacterium (assembly GCA_937927565.1). Lineage (GTDB taxonomy): Bacteria > Acidobacteriota > Thermoanaerobaculia > UBA5066 > UBA5066 > UBA5066. The sequence goes on along the minus strand of CALBDV010000551.1, from coordinate 594 downwards.
GTAGCCCCAGCCGGTGAAGTGGTTCGTGGCGAGGCGCCGCGAGGCGACGACGCCGCGGACGAACGGGTCGGCAGGGTCGGTGCCGACGACCTCGACGCCGTCGAGGTCCTTCACGTTGCGGTAGCGGACCCAGATGGACGACGTCGGGTGCCCCTCTACCGGCCGGATCCCGCCACGCTTGCGGGCCAGGAGCGCCTGGCGACCGGAGGCGTCGACGACCCACTTCGCGCGAACGGTCGTTTTCGTCCCGTCCGCCTTCTCCACCGTGACCGAGTTCCCGGCCTTCCCCTCGAGGGTGAAGTCGACGACCTTCGCCGGACGCCAGACCTCTGTTCCTTCCGCGGCAGCCACCTTCAGGATGTGCTCGTCGAGGACGGCGCGGTCGAGCTGGAATCCGGGGGTTCGCGCGAGCTGCGTCGCCCCCACCTCGGACGCCTCGCGCAGGCGTGTCACCTTTTCGTTGTGGAACCAGTACCGGAACGCCTGCTTGGCGAGGTGCTCGCGGCTCAGGTGGTCGTAGAGCTTGAGGACGCGGGTGAGGAAGTAGGCCGAGATCTCGACCGTCGACTCGCCCACCTTCCAGTCGAACGACTC
>CALBDV010000550.1 GCA_937927565.1 uncultured Holophagales bacterium | reverse complement strand
GAGGACTCGGAGAGCTGGGACGAGACGAAGGAGCACGAGAGCCGGACGACGCGCGAGGAGGAGCTGATCCGCGAGACGTCGAACGTCTCGTTCGCGGCGCTCTGCGCCGAGCGCCCCGGCGACCGCTGGCCGGTGCTGCAGGGCTTCGCCGACGCCGAGGACGCCACCCGGCTCCTCCTGGCCCGCGAGCTGACGCTCGAGGAGAAGCGGGAGTTCGTCGACCTCCGGATCGAGGGGTGGCTCCGCTCGCTGCCCGACGCCCTCTCGCGCGAGCTGAGGCGCGAGTGGTCGCGCCTGCGCGAGCTCGGAAAGGCCGACCTCGAGCTCGACGCCATCGAGAGGCTCGTCGCGCTCGAGAGGCTCCGCGGGAGCCGCGGGGCGTAGCCACGACTGTCCTTTCGCTCCCGCGGGGAGCTGCGTGGAAGGAGGAGCCGGCGTGCGGGAGGCTACCGGGGAGTTACAGGCGCGCTTCGCGCGTCTCGTGGAGCTGACCGAGCGTCACCGCACGCTCTTCTGGACTCTCCACAGCCTATGGGCACTCGGCTGGGGCGTTGCCTTCGTCCTGCTCGGCACCGAACGCCCGCAGCTCCTGCGGTGGGGCGTCGTCTCCGTCGGCACGGTCTGGCTGACGAGCCTCGTCCTCCCCGCTTTCCTCGCGAGCCGGTGGGTTCGCGAGTCGCGCCGGGGGGCGGCACGCTCCCTCGTCCTCTGGGGACAGAAGTGGCTCCTGCAGGGTCTCGCCTTCTTCCTCATTCCCCTCTACCACCGGAGCGCGACCTACCCCTCGCTGCAGCTCCTCTTCATGGCGCTCCTCGTCCTCGCCGCGCTCGCCGCGACGATCGACGTCATCTACGACGAGGTCGTCACGCGCAAGCGGCTCCTCCTCGGCACGTTTCTCTCGTTCGTGGCGTTCGCCACGATGAACGTCACGCTTCCGATGGTCTGGCGCGTCGGAGGAATCTGGAACCTCGCGGTGAGCGGGGTCCTCGCGACCGCCGTCTTCGTCTCTCTCGTCGCCGGGCGAGGCAACGGCCACCCCGCGCGGGCCGCGCTCCGCGCGGCGTTCGTCGCGCTCTTCTTCCTCGCTCTCGTCACGCTCGGCCGGCCGGCCGTCCCGCCGGCGCCCCTCCGGCTCGCGTCCGTGCATTTCGGCGCGTCGCTCGCCGCCGGCGGTTTCGACGTCGCCCGTTCCCTCGACGCGATCCCCCCCGCGGCCTCCACCGCGCTCGTCGCGGTCGCCGCGATCCAGGCGCCGGCAGGGCTCGCGGAAGGGGTGCGCCACGTCTGGTCCGTCGACGGCCGCGTCGTCTTCGAAACCAGGCTCATCGGGATCACCGGCGGCCGGCAGCGCGGCTTCCGCTCCCGGTCGGGAGTCACCCTCCGCTCCCTCCGTCCGGGACAGCGCGTCCGTCTCGACGTCGAGACGGCGCACGGTCAGCTCATCGGACGGGCCGAGCTCCCCGTCCGGCTATGATTTCCGGGTGGAAGAATCCGTCTCCCGCGAGATCGTCGTCAGGGCCGGCCCGGAGCGCGTCTTCGATGCCTTCACCGACATCCACGACCTCCTTTCCTGGTTCGCCGACGGCGCCGTCATCGGCCGGCACGCCGGCGGCAACTGGGGACTCGGCTGGTATGCCGACGAGGAATCGGAAGAGGGATACCAGGTCCTGGGCAAGATCGACGTGTACGAACCGGGGAGCCGGCTCGTCGTCCGTGACCTGACGTTCTCTACGCCGGAGGGCGAGGAGCTCGTCGGGATGCGCCTCTCGGTCGATTTCGCCGCCGCAGACGGCGGGACCCGTGTGACCGTACGGCAGGAAGGCCTCGGCTCCGGACCCGGCTGGGACGGGTACGTGGCCGGCATCGGGCCGGGCTGGGACCGCTCCCTCGCCGACCTCCGCCGCTGGCTGGAGGACGGGACGAAGCTCCCGGGGCGCTGACCCCTCGAGTCCCCGGTGGACGAGGGCGCCCGGCCCGTCCCCCGCGACCCCGTCAGACCTCGGCGATCGCCGCGCGCAGGTCCTCGAGGCCCTGGTCGAGCCTCTCGACGTGCGTCCGGAAGGAGAGGACGCAGATCCGGAGGACGAAGGCGCCGCGGAGGACCGTCCCGGAGACGTGGATCCGCTGCCGCGCGTTCACCCGCTCGATCAGGTCGCGGTTCAGGCGGTTCAGCGCTTCGGCGTCGAGGCCCGGCCTCACGAGACGGAAGGCCACGATCGACAGCTGGGGCTCGGCAACGATCTCGATTCCGGGCATCGCCGCGAGCTCTCGCGTCGCGTGGAGCGCGAGGTCGAGCTTCTCGTCCAGGCTCCTGCGAAACGCCGCGAGGCCGTGGAGCTTCAGCGGAAGCCAGACGCGCAGCCCGCGGAACGCACGGGAGAGCTCGGGCGAGACTTCGCAGTAGTCGACGAAGCCCGGGTCCTCCTGCATGTGCGGCAGGTAGTCGGCGCCGGCGGCGTGGGCGCGGCGGAGGACCTCGGCGTCGCGGACGAGGAGCGCCCCGGTGCCGTACGGCAGGAAGAGCCCCTTGTGGGGGTCGAGGACGACCGAGTCGGCCCTCTCGACGCCGGCCATCGCCGCCCGGCCGCGTTCCGTCAGCAGGAAGAACCCGCCGTAGGCCCCGTCGACGTGGAACCAGAGCCGCTCCCGGGCGCAAAGATCCGCGAGGGCGTCGAGGTCGTCCACCGCGCCGGTGTTCGTCGTCCCCGCGTTTCCGCAGACGAGAAACGGCGTGAGCCCGGCGGCCCGGTCGGCCGCGACCCGTTCGGCGAGGAGGTCGACGCGGAGACGGAACAGTTTGTCGGACGGAATCGACCGGACGCTCTCCGCGGGGAAGCCCGCGAGGGAAGCGGCCTTGGTGACCGCGTGGTGCGTCTGGTCGGAGACGTAGAGCGTCCCCTTCAGGAAGTCTGCGGGGAGCCTCTCCCGCCGCGCCGCGACGACGGCCGTGAACGTCGCGAGGGACCCGCCCGTCGAGAGGTACCCTCCGCTCCCCGCGGGGAGGCCCACGATCCCGCAGAGCCACCTCACGACGTTCGTCTCGAGCTGCACGAGCGCCGGCGCTGCTTGCCAGACGCCGACGTAGCGGTTCGTGGCGTCCGCGATCAGGTCGGCCACCGCGGCCGCGAAGAGGCCGCCGCCCGGGATATAGGCGAGGTACCCGGGCCCAGCGGTGTTGAAGCTCTTCGGGATCGCCCTCTCGAAGAGGAGGTCGAGCAGCTCCCCCGCCGCGGTCCCGTCCTCCGGCGGCTCGGCCTCGAACAGCTCGCGCGCGAGCCCGGCGCCGCCCTCCACGTCGGCCGCGGGCTGCTGGGCGAGCGATGCGACGTGCGCGACGACCCGGTCGCGGACCGCGTCGAGGAGAGCCCGCATCTCCTCGGGGGAGGGCTCGAGGGGAAGGCCTCCGGGAACGTATCGGCTCGTCGTCATGCACCGGCGACGATAAGCCCGGGCCTGGGGTCAGGTCTTGATTTTCTACTATGGCAAGGGGTCGCGTCGTGCATCATCCGGGGGGCCCGCCAGGTTGCCGGCGGCGGTCGAGGAGGGAGCGATGGGAGAGGGCGCGTGGGTGAAGGAGCTGAAGGCCGCGATCACGGTCTGCGACCGCGAGGGCGTGGCGCTGGAGATGAACGACCGCGCTGCAGAGACGTTCGCGTCGGACGGCGGTCGCGCGCTCGTCGGAAAGAGCATCCTCGACTGTCACCCGGAGCGCGCACGTGCGCTCTTCGAGGAGCTCCTCAGGACCGGCGGGACGAACGTCTACACGATCGAGAAG
>CALBDV010000549.1 GCA_937927565.1 uncultured Holophagales bacterium | reverse complement strand
AGTCTACGGCGTACACTGAGTCGTCCTTCCTTTCGCCGCGTCGGCTCCACCACATCTCAGGCCTGAGGAGAGCGTCGAAGTTCCAGAACGCCAGCTCGATTGGCTCCGCGAGTTGCTCTTCGAACCCCAACTGCGTAAACGACTCCCTGATCCGGCGCAGCGTGCCGGTTACCGGCGCCTCTCTTCCGGGGTATGTTGGCTCGACTTGCATCGTCGCCGGGACGGGTTTGAGTCCCCAACCTTCCTTGACATACGTCCGCCCGCGCAGGTCATCAACCGTAACGACCTTCCGGAGAGCATGTTGCCTCTCGACACGCATCGCCTCCGCCTCGCTCGTCGCGAGCGCCTTTCTCCCCCGGGGCGTCAGCACTACCTCCTGCACCTCAGCAGTCTTGACGAGCCCGAGCTGAAGCAGAGTCGCTATTCTCTGTCTCAGCTCGCGCTGCTCTGAGGCCTGCTCGTTCGAAAGATCCACCTTCTCGGCCGATGCCTTCGCGCATTCCGCTTCGATCCACACCAAGGCCTCCCAGACGCCTTCCAGCTCCTTCCGGGCTTCCGAACGCACTCCCTGATCAAGCGCTCGCCCCGAATGCCCATCCGCCGCCCCCTCAGCCGGTCCGCAAACCCATCCACGGCGCTTCATGTAGCGCAAGTCGCAGGCATCGATGTTGTATCGATCGTCTCGAACAGCGCCATCTGCGCCCCTGAGGGCTGGGCCATCGAAGTTCAGCAGGTCAATGATCGGAAGCGCTCCTCGAGAGAGGGCTCCTCGGCCGCGCTCGGACACCGACACAGAGAGCCTCCCCGGGGCGACTTCCACGAGGCCCTTCTCCGCCAGTTTACGGGCAGCACGCCTAATCGCACGCGGCCCGCCCGCTCCCACCGGCCCTTTCGGTTGAGGCCTACCTTCGTCGCTGCAAACGGGAGCCAGCCGACCTAAGGCAATCCGGCCGTCTGCCTCCCGACTAACCGCGAGAAGAACGGTCTTGAGATCCTCGCTTAAGGGCTCGTCCTTCATCGTCACCCTACTTCCTCCGCTAATCTGCGGTTCGTGACGGCCTCCGCTCTCGCGCTACGGTCCGCTAGAGCCAGCCGGAACGAATCAGACCTGCAGTAGCTCTCAAGCTCCTTCGCGAACCGATCGATCAGGGCAAACGTCAAGAAGGGATTCATCAAGGTCACACGCACGCAGCACATGTCCGTGCGGGCGATCTCTGTTGAGGTTACGACAAACGAGCGCGCCTTCCTCTCACGCCTCCTGTCCGCTGCCGAAAGAGTGCTGGCCGTACCGGTCGGGCCGCTCTCGGCATCCTCTTGTAGATGGCGGAGTCCGTTGAAGTGGCTTTCCAGCAGGCGGGTTGCGAGATTGGAACTGGAACTCGCTGCGACTGCCGGAGTGGAGGTGATCTTGTGAGGAAGCACTCGAAAGCAGATCACGTTGCCCTCTACGGGATGAACGATCTCGATGAATCCCAGTTTCCGCAGTCCACCTTCCAGGTGCTTCGCGTTCTCGAGCGATCTACGAAGGACAGGGACGTATCGGTCGCAGGGATTCGTAGCATCCGCCGGCGACGAGACAGGTTCCGACGTCATGCTGAGGAAGGACAGCCAACATGCCGTCGCAGCTGAACCAGGCTTGCTGCCTTCGATAGATGCGACACCGATCTGGAGCCCCTCGTCGTCTCTCGAACCGGACGGTAGATAGGCCGCCTTCACATCGATGAACGCTCTGTCTCGTCTGTCCCGAAGTAGCAAGGCGCCCGCCGGGTACTGCACGTAGCCAAGTTTGTGAGGGTCGACTGTGATGGAGTCAGCGCGGGGTAGAGCTGCAAGAGCTTCCCTGGCAGCGGGTGGTAGCTGGTTCCGGACCAGCCGTAAGAGCGCCCCCCACGCACCATCTGCATGTACGTAGAACCACAAGCGCTTGCCGCGATAGTACTCGTCGCGAAGCCTGAGTATTGTATGAAGCGGGTCGAAAACGCACGGTTCTGTTGTGCCAAGCGTTGGTACGACGGCGACGATGAGTTCTTCGCGTTCTTTGGGATCTTGGGCTGCTACACGATCGAGGAACCCTCGCAGGCCATCGATTCTCATTCGAAGGTCAGCGTCGGTGTCGACGAACCAGAGGTCATAGCGGTCTGCAAGGGCGTGCAGGACGCCTTGACGCTTATCCCGTTGCTCTCGGGTTTCAGCGCGCAGGAACGAGTCATTGGGAATTGCGCCTCCGAGAAGGCCTACGTTCTTGTTGAGGGAGTAGTGAGCCTCGACAGACGTGATGTAGACGGGACGTGGCGCCGTTGCCCGGCTGAAACGATCGCTGTACATGTAGCGATAGGACTCAGCAGCGTCCTTAAATGCCTTCGTGTAATTGGAGTCGAGTTGAAGGCAGCGATCATAGACAGCCCAGAACTCTCGCCTGACATCATCCGGACAGCGCACACTGGCGTCAGGGTGCCGACGGTTATAGAGATTGAGCAGGTCGAGGTCCTTGAGTGCGTTGAAGACGCCAAGCGCGGCGTAGCTCTTCTCGCGCAGTATCCAGAGAGCTTCGGCGTTCGCCACCGTGCCGCCCGAAGTTAGCCGGCCACCCGCGTATGGTTCGCCCCCGCAGGTGGCCGACATTGAGCGAGGAAAGGGACGATAGCCCATTATCTTGGCTAGCGTCGCAACCACCTCATGCTCCAAGAAGGTCGTGACAGTCGACACGGCTTGAGCGATGTTGTTCTGCAGCAGTAGATCGCCCACAAGACGCCCGATGGCTGCTGAAATCAGGCCATCGGCGAGCATGTGGCCGATGTATCGCTCGCTCCAGCACTCGACCGTCGCTATGCTGCGCCGTTCCATGTCGCTCAGCTTCTCGCGATCGAGAGAGGTCCCGTCAAGGCGTCGAAAGAGACACGTCAGACCGTGGTCGATCGCGCGGTCGAGTTCGGCCGTTGAAATCGGCGAACGCGTGCTATTAACGACTGTCCTAGGATTGCGTCGATGACGCTCCACTTCACGAAGGGCGCGCGCGATGTGCTTTCGCAGCAGGAGGATGTTCTCTCCTGCCGGCCCGAGAAACGCGCTTCTGGGATCGAAATCGGTCGGCTGACTAGTGTCGGTCATGGACCCTCCGAAGACCGGGGAGCGCCAGGAAGCTGTGATGACGACTCAATGTAGGTTGCGGAGACGAGTTGTTGTGTAGACAACCACTTCGATCGGCGCCACGCCGCCGGCGCCAGCGGGTCGCGGGAGCACTGGAGCGCGGAATGCAGCCTTGCCTGGATCGGATCCGCCGGACAGGCTGGAATAGGCGGACCCGAGGGCGGAGGTGGAGCTCTCCGCAAGTCAGAAGGCCTTTGGGCGCTCTGCTGCATCGAGAGATCAATGTGTGAGCTCTGGCGGTGGGACTCGCGTCCGGCGCACGGCAGCTGTTGCTCTCGTTGCTGCCGGCCGCCGAAGAACGCGGCGATCACCAGATCCCCCGCGAGCCTCACGTCGGCCAGCGCCGCGTCGGCCTCGACGAGGAGGGCTTCCTGCGTCTCGTGGTCGGCGTCGTTGAGGGCCTCGAGGGCGGACCGCTTCTCCATCGCGGCGTCCATCGCGGCGCGGATGCGGCTGGCGAGGAGGGGTTGCTGCCCGGACTCCTCCCAGTGGAAGCGCTCGATCTGGCCCGGGGAGAGGCCGACGAGCGAGTCG
>CALBDV010000548.1 GCA_937927565.1 uncultured Holophagales bacterium | reverse complement strand
GTACAACTTCGGCGACGTGGAGATTCTCCGGGTGATGCTCGTCGTCCTCGCGCTCCCGTTCGCCGCGGCTCGCGCCGTCCCGGCGTCTCCACCGGTCTCCTAAAATCGACCGATGTCGTTCCGTTATCGTGTTTCGCGGGGGCCGCTCGGCCGCTCACCGGGGCCGACGCTCCCGTTCGGAGACGGGCCTCCCGGGGCTTCGGCGGTCACGGTCTCGGTCTTCGTCGCGAGACTGAACGGGGTGCTCCGCGCCTCGCTCCCCGACACGTGGGTGAAGGGTGAGATCGGCGAGTGGCGAATCTGGTCGTCGGGGCACGCCTACTTCACCCTCAAGGACGCCTCGGCCGCGCTCCCTTCCGTCATGTGGTCGTCGGACGTGGCGCGGGTCCCGTTTCGTCCCGAGGAAGGGATGGAAGTCCTCGTCCGGGGCCGGCCCGACGTCTATGCCCGGAGCGGCAAGCTCTCCTTCGTCGTCGCCGAGATCCAGCCCGTCGGCGCCGGAGCGCTTCAGCTCGCGTTCGAGCAGCTGAAGGCGCGGCTGGCGGCGGAGGGGCTCTTCGACCCCGCGCGGAAGCGGAAGCTGCCGCTCCTCCCGCGGCGCATCGGGGTCGTGACGTCGCGGCACGGCGCCGCCGTGCGCGACGTCCTGAAGGTCCTCTCCGCCCGCTTTCCGAACGCGCACGTCACGGTCTGGCCGGTGGCCGTCCAGGGGGTGTCGGCGCCGGACGAGATCGCCCGCGCCGTCGAGGCGTTCTCACGTCTCGCGGCCGCGGACGTCGTCATCGTGGCGCGCGGCGGCGGCTCGCGGGACGACCTGTCGGCCTTCAACGACGAGAAGGTCGTCCGGGCCGTGGCAGCCAGCCGCATCCCGACGATCTCGGCCGTCGGCCACGAGGTCGACGTGACGCTGACCGACCTGGCGGCCGACCTGCGCGCCGCCACGCCGTCCCAGGCGGCCGAGCTCGTCGTGGCTCGCCGCGACGACTTCGAGGTCCGCATCGACGGTCTTGGACGCGAGCTGACGCGGACGCTGAAGGGTCGGCTCCTGGCGGCCCACGCCGACGCGGCCCGCCTGCTGAACGCTCCGGCTCTCGCCGGGTTCCCGGCGCGAACGGCGGCGCTCTCGGCGCGGGCCTCCTCGGCGGCCCGGGAGCTCCTGTCGGCGGTCCGGCGCCTGCCGGCGGCGTACCGCGAGCGCCTCCTGCGAGCCGAAGGGGCGGTGGCGTCGTGGCCGGTCCGGGCGGCCCTTCCCCTCGGTCTCGCACGCGTGGAGGCGGGGGAGCGGGCGGCGATGGAGCGGCTGGAGCGCCGCCTGGGCGCCTCGCGCGAGCGGCTGGGCGCGCTCGCCGCGTCCCTTTCGGCCCTCGATCCGCTCCGCGTGCTGGCGCGGGGCTACTCTGTGACCTACGTCGAGGGGGCGTCGGCTCCCCTCGTCGATGCGGAGGGTGTCGCCCCGGGCGACGCCCTCCGGATCGTCCTCGCGCGCGGGACCGTGAGAGCGCACGTGACGGACATATCGAAGGACGGTGTGCGATGACGGCGAAAGTGAAGCTCCCGAAGGGGCTGACGTTCGAGAAGGCGCTCGAGAGGCTGGAGAAGATCGTGGCGGACCTCGAGGATCCCGAAAGGGGCCTCGAGGCGTCGCTGGAGATCTTCGAGGAGGGAGTCGCGCTGTCGCGCTTCTGCCGCGGCAAGCTCGAGGAGATCCAGAAAAGGGTCGACGTCGTCCTGAAGGAGACGCCCGAGGGCCTCGTGACGGAGCCCCTCGACGCGCCCGGGGAAGACGACGAAGCGGGGGAGGGCGAGGAGTGAACCTCGGGGCGTTCCTCGCTGCGGCAAAAGGAGAGGCCGAGGCCGCCCTCGAACGGGTCCTTCCCCCGGCCGGCGAGGCCCTTGCCGACGCCATGCGCTACAGCACGCTCGCGGGAGGGAAGCGCCTGCGTCCCGCCCTCGCGCTCGCCGTTCACGACGTCCTCGGCGGAAGCGCCGCGCCTCGCGGCGAGGTCGCCGAGGCTGCGGCGGCGCTCGAGCTGGTCCACACCTACTCGCTGATCCACGACGATCTCCCCTGCATGGACGACGACGCCCTTCGTCGGGGCAAGCCGACCTGCCACGTGGTCCACGGTGAGGCGATGGCGCTCCTGGCGGGCGACGCCCTCCAGTCGCTCGGCTTCGAGGTCCTCGCCTCGCGCCCGCACGGGGAGGCGCTGGCGGCACGCCGCGCGGAGGCGGTCCTCCTTCTGGCGCGGGCGATCGGCCCCGGCGGGATGGCGGGGGGGCAGGCGCTCGACCTGGCGGCGTCGGGACACGGGAGGGAAGAACTCCGGACGGCCGAGCGGCTGAAGGAGATCCACGAGAGGAAGACGGGTCGTCTCCTGTCGGCCTCGTGCGAGCTCGGGGCCGTCCTGGCGGGGGCCTCCGCCGAGCGCCGGGAGGCCAGCGCCCGTTTCGGCGACGCCCTGGGCGTCCTCTTCCAGATTGCCGACGACCTCCTCGACGTCACCGCGACCGCCGCGGTCCTCGGCAAGAGCGTCGGGAAGGACGTGGCGCAGGAGAAGCTCACCTACGTCTCCGTCTTCGGCTTCGACGGGGCGGTGGCCGAGAGGGAGAAGGCCCTCGCGGGGACTCTCGCCCGGGCCCGGGAGCTGGAGGGGGCCCCGGGCCTCCTGGCGGCACTGGCCGAGTACGCCGGGCACCGGGACCGCTGACCGGATATCATCAAGGGTCCTATGACCAGTCGTCCGACCCCGCTGCTCGACCGGGTCCTCTGGCCCCGGGAGCTGAAGAACCTGACCCTGGACGAGCTCGCGACCCTCTCCGACGAGCTTCGCACGTTCCTGATCGACTCCGTATCGAAGACCGGTGGCCACTTCGCCTCGGGCCTCGGGACGGTCGAGCTGACCGTCGCCCTCCACTACGTCTTCGACACCCCCCGCGACCTCCTCGTCTGGGACGTCAGCCACCAGTGCTACCCGCACAAGGTCCTGACGGGGCGCCGGGACCGCCTCCACACCATCCGGCAGAAGGGAGGCCTTTCGGGCTTCACGAGCCGGACGGAATCGGAGTACGACGTCTTCGGGGCCGCCCACGCCTCGACGTCGATCTCGGCGGCCCTCGGGATGGCCGCGGCCCGCGACGCCAAGGGGGAGGACTACAACGTCGTCGCGATCATCGGGGACGGCGGCCTGACCGGCGGCGTCGCGATGGAGGGGCTGAACCAGGGCGGCTACCTGAAGCGCAAGCTGATCGTCATCCTCAACGACAACGAGATGTCGATCGCCCCGAACGTCGGGGCGATGTCGGGCTACCTCCTCCGGATCGCCCGAGGCCAGATCTACAAGAAGGTGCGCGGCGAGGTGGCCCACGTCCTGAAGAAGCTCCCGAAGGGGGAGCGTCTCGCCGAGATCGCCGAGCAGCTCGAAGACGGCCTGAAGAAGGCCCTCGTCCCGGGGACGCTGTTCGAGGAGCTCGGCTTCAAGTACGTCGGGCCGATCGACGGGCACAACCTCCCCGCCCTCGTCCGGACGCTGCGCGAAGCGAAGGAGTACGACGGCCCGATCCTCATCCACGCCCGGACGACGAAGGGAAAAGGGTACGCCCTCGCCGAGCAGGACCCCGTCTTCTGGCACGGCCCTTCGCCGTTCAAGGTGGAGACGGGAGAGATCGCCAAGAAGGCTGCCCCGCCGAGCTACACGTCGGTCTTCGCCGACACGCTCGCCGAGCTGGCGTCCAGGGACGAGCGGATCGTCGCGATCACCGCCGCAATGCCCGACGGGACCGGGCTCGACCGCTTCGCGAAGAAGTTTCCCGATCGGACGTTCGACGTCGGCATCTGCGAGCAGCACGCGGTCCTTTTCGCCGCGGGGATGGCGACGCAGGGGATGAAGCCCGTCTGCGCGATCTACTCGACGTTCCTGCAGCGGGCCTACGACCAGATCTTCCACGACGTCTGCCTGATGGACCTGCCGGTGGTCTTCGCCCTCGACCGGGGCGGCGTCGTCGGGTCCGACGGGCCGACGCACCACGGTGCCTACGACCTCTCCTACCTGCGCGTCTTTCCGAACATGATGGTCGCCGCCCCGAAGGACGAGAACGAGCTGCGAAACCTTGTGGCGACGGCGTTCACGACCGGTCACCCGACCGCCGTCCGCTATCCGCGAGGCGCAGGTTACGGCGTCGCCCTCGACTCCGAGCCGAAGCTCCTTCCCGTCGGAAAGGGAGAGGTCCTCCGCGTCGGGAAGGACGCCGTCGTCGTGGCGATCGGAGACCCGGTCCTCCCGGCTCTGAAGGCCGCCGAGCGGCTCGCGGCGGAGGGGGGAGCGTCGCTCACGGTGATCAACGCCCGTTGGGTGAAACCCCTCGATACCGAGCTCCTCGCCCAGTTCGTCAGGAACGGGACGACCGTGTTCACGGTGGAGGAGAACGCCGTGGCCGGCGGATTCGGCTCGGCGGTCTCGGAAGCCCTGGACGGCCTCGGCATCGTGGCGCCGGTCCACCGGATCGGGATCCCCGACCGTTTCGTCCTGCACGCCACGCAGGCCGAGCAGCGCGCCGAGATGGGAATCGACGAGGACGGGCTCCTCGGGACCTTCCGGACGAAGACCGCCGGCGGCGGCGTCGTCCCGATCCGGGCGCGCGTCGCGAGCTGACGTCACGGGCCGCTCGATGCGTGCTCTCGTCTGCGACGGGCCGGGACTCGTAGGGCTCCGGGAAATCCCCGAGCCCGAGCCGGGTCCGGGCGAGGTCGTCGTCCGGGTGGAGGCGACGCTCACCTGCGGAACCGACCTGAAGCTCGTCCGGCGGGGCCACCCGAAGGTCCCGTTCCCGACGGTTCTCGGGCACGAGTTCTGCGGGCGGATCTCGCGCGTGGGCCAGGGCGTGCCCTTCGCCGTCGGCGAGCGCGTCACGTCCGCCGTGACGGGCGCGTGCGGCGAGTGCCGCGACTGCCGCGACGGGCACCCGAACCTCTGCGGCACCGCCTTCGACCACCGAGTGTGGGGGACGTGGGCCGAGTTCGTGCGTGTCCCTGCGCGCATCGTGGACCGCGGGCTCCTGCGCGTTCCCGGGAATCTCGCGCCCCGCTTCGCCGCCCTCCTCGACCCCCTCGCGTCGGTCCTTCGCGGCCTCTCGAGGGCCGGTGACGTCGCGGGAAAGACGGCACTCGTTCTCGGCGCGGGGCCGATCGCCCTTCTCTTCACGATCCTCCTGAAGCGCCGGGGAGCCGGTCGAATCCTGGTCGCCGGTCGGAACGCCGGCCGGCTCGCCGCGCATGCGGCGGAAGGGGCCGAGACGATCGTGTCGGGCGAGGGGCTCGTCGAGAGGGTCCTCGGGCTCACGGACGGCCGCGGCTCGGATCTCGTGATCGAAGCGACGGGAGCCCCCTCCGTCGCGGAGGAGGCCCCGGCCCTCGCGGCCAGGGGCGGCCTCGTGCTCCTGTTCGCGGGGCTGGCGCACGAGAGCCGGCTCGCGGTCCTGGCGCACCGGATCCACTACGACGAGGTGAGTCTCGTCGGCTCCTTCCACTACACGCCGGCCGAGGCGCGGGAAGCGCTCGGCCTTCTCGCCCGGGGCGAGATCCCGATGGAGCACCTCGTGACCGGGGAGAGCACGCTCGAGGATCACGCCGCGGTCTTCGCACGTATCGCGGGAGGAGACGACATGAAGGTCGCGTTTCTGCCGTGAGACCTGCATCGATGAGAGCGGCGCTCGCCCGCACCCCGGGACAGATCGAGATCGTGGAGATGGAGACGCCCCGGCCCGGAGCCGGCGAGCTCCTCGTCGCCATGAAGGCCGTCGGACTGTGCGGAAGCGACGTCCACCCCTGGTACGTGGCGACGAAGGCCCCGGCCGTCCTCGGGCACGAGACCGCCGGAGTCGTCGTCGAGACGGGCGCCGGCGTGACGCACCTGAAGCCGGGAGACCGGGTCTTCGTCCACCACCACGCCCCCTGCGGCGCCTGCCGCTTCTGCGCCGCGGGGGAGCCGGTCATGTGCCCGGAGTGGAAGCCATCCCGCCTTCACCCCGGAGGCCTCGCGGAGTACGTGAGGGTCGCGGCTCCGTCGGTCTCGCGCGACTCCCTGCTCCTCCCGCCGCACGTTTCCTTCACGGGCGGCGCGTTCGTCGAGCCCGTCGCCTGCGCCCTGAAAGCAGTGGACCGGGCCCTCGTCCGTGCGGGCGACGCGGTGCTCGTGGTCGGTCTCGGGTCGAACGGCCTCCTCCTCGGCTGGCTCGCCCGGCTCGCCGGTGCGCGCCTGCTCCTCGGAAGCGACCCCGACCCCGCCCGGCGCCGGTTCGCCCGCGAGCTCGGCTTCGACGCCGTCGTCGACCCCTCCTCCGCGGGCGTCGCCGAATGGACCCGAGCCGCGGCCCCCGGCGGAGCGGACGTCGTTTTCGTCATTCCTGCGGCGGCACCCGCGGTCCTGTCCGCCGTGGACGCGGCCGCTCCCGCGGCGCGCGTCGTCTTCTTCTCCCCGGTCGCGCCCGATACCGTCTGGCCGATCGCGCCGCACACGCCCTACTTCAAGGACCTGACGCTCCGGTTCAGCTACTCCTCGGGACCGCAGGAGACCCGGCGCTCGCTCGACCTGATCGCCTCGGGTGCCCTTCGCGTCGAGCGCCTCGTCACCCACCGCCTGCCGCTCGAGCGCGCCGCCGAGGCGTTCGCCCTGGCCGAAGCGGGCGGCGAGGCGCTGAAGGTCGTCGTCGAGATCTGATGGCCACGGCGAAGACGCGCCTCGACGTGCTCCTGGTCGCGCGCGGGCTTGCCGAGTCGAGGACGCGTGCCGAGGCGCTCGTCCTGGCGGGGCGAGTGAAGGTGAAGGGGGTCGAACGACCGAAGCCGGGGACGTCCGTCGGCCCCGACGTCCTGATCGAGATCCAGGCGCCGGAGCACCCGTGGGTCTCTCGCGGCGGCGTCAAGCTCGCGGCCGGGCTCGACGCGTTCGCCGTCGACCCCGCGGGTCGAACCTGCCTGGACGTCGGCGCCTCCACGGGAGGATTCACGGACGTTCTCCTCTCGCGAGGTGCGGCGCGCGTCTTCGCGATCGACGTCGGACACGGCCAGCTTCACGCGAGGCTCCGTTCCGACCCGCGCGTCGTCATTCGCGAAGGGGTCAACGCGAGGCTCCTGTCGCGGTCGGACGTGCCGGAGGCGTGCTCCCTCCTCGTTGCCGACGTCTCCTTCATCTCGCTGCGCCTGATCCTCCCCGCGGCCGTCCCGCTCCTCACCGCCGACGCCGACGCCGTCCTCCTGATCAAGCCTCAGTTCGAATCGGAGCGCGGCGAGGTGGGCAGGGGCGGGATCGTCCGCGACCCCGAGGTCCGGCGGCGGGCCGTCGAGCGGATCGTCGGGGCGGCCGGGACGCTCGGCCTCGTGCACCGCGGAACGACCGAATCGCCGATTACGGGAGCCGACGGCAACGTCGAGTACCTCACGGCGTTCGTCCGCAGCGTTCCCCTGGGCGCCAGCGGCTAGAATCGGCCAATGTCGACGCCACCGAGGGCGAAAAGGAAGGCCGTTCGGCGGGTCGGCCTCGTCACTCGAACCACGAGCGGCGACGCCCTCCACCTCACCCGGCGCCTCGAGGCCTGGCTGCGCAAGCGCGGCATCGAGGTCCTCCACGACGCCGAGTCGATGGGTGTGCGGCACTCGATGGGGGGAGTTCCGCGGGCGGAGATCTCGAAGCACGTCGACCTCCTCGTGACTCTCGGCGGCGACGGGACCCTTCTCTCCGTGGCCCGGCATCCGTCGCCCGGCGTCGCCATCCTCGGGATCGACATCGGGACGTTCGGTTTCCTCACGTCGTGTCCCCCGGACGCCTGGGAGCCCCTCCTGACGGAGGCGCTGGCGGGAACGGCGCCGCTGGAGGCGCGGCGGATGCTGAACGTCGACGTCGTCGAGCCCGGCCGCCCGCGGCGTCGCATCCGGATCGTCAACGACGTCGTCGTCGGCAAGTCGGCACTCTCCCGCATCGCGACGATCCGGGTCGAGGTCGACGGACGGCCGGTGTCGCGCTACCGGGGGGACGGCGTCATCGTCGCGACGCCGACCGGCTCGACGGCCTACAACCTCTCTGCGGGCGGTCCGATCCTGGCGCCGACGATGCCGGCGATCATCCTGACCCCCATCTGCCCGCACACGCTCTCCCTGAGGCCCGTCGTCCTGCCCGACAACGTCCGTCTCGGCCTCGCGGTCGAGGGGGATCCTCCGGACGTCTACCTGACGCTGGACGGGCAGGAGGGCTTCCCGATCGGCTCGGCCACGC
>CALBDV010000547.1 GCA_937927565.1 uncultured Holophagales bacterium | reverse complement strand
GGACCTGCTCGACCTCGGCGAGGGTGAGGATCTCGGGAGGCCTCCTGGGCGGGACCCTCGGCAGCTCCAGCTCCGAGGCGGGGTTGGCGAGGATGTAGCCGTGCCTGGTGAGCCAGCGGAAGAAACCCTTGAGGGCCGAGAGCTTCTCGACCTGGGTCCTGAGGGTCAGCGGCTCCTCGCTCGAGACCTCGTGCCGGTCCGGCTGCGCCTTGGCGGGGGCCTTCGTCTCCTTTCGGTAGTAGAAGAGGAAACGCTGATAGCTCTCGAGCACCGGCCTCGTCACCTCGCGGGCCTTCGTCACGCCGCGCTCCTGAGCCCAGATGATGAAAGCGGCGAGGGTCATCTGGCAGTTGTCGACGTGGGCCTCCGAAAGCCCGCGCGTCCTCATCGCCTCGATCCACAGAAGGCGCAGCGCCGGCATTCCCTCGGGGTCTGAGGGCGCCAGGAAGAGCCAGTCCTTCTTCTGGCCTCTGCGGGGCATCAGAAGCCCCGGACAGGGCGGCGGACCAGGAGCTGGCGATGCGAGCGAGTGCCGTCCCCGTTGCCTCCTGGCGGCGCGGTGACGGGCGGCGGGAAGCGGAGGAGGTTGATCGCCAGGCGCGGCAGGTGGCCGTTGCCGCTCGGGGCGCCGGCAGCGCCCCCGATGTGCGTACGACCGCCCTGTGCGTGCGATTCCGGCGCGATCGCCAGATGTGAGATTTCGGCCGTTTTCACGAGCAGCTCTCCAAAAGCCGTACGGGGAGCGGATCGCGGCCCGATCAGCGGGCGGCTCAAAAGGGGCTCGATGACGGCTCGATGGGGGCTCGATGACCCCTCGAAGTACCCCTCCTCCCCCCTCGAAGTCGGAGTCGTAGACGCAGGGGACCCCAGGTCGGGGACCTTCGGCAGCGCGATGCCTCGCGCCTTGGCGATCGCATCCACGTCGGCCAGGCCGATCACGAAGGGCTCACCCTCCTTCCCCTGGCCGTCGTAGAGAAGCTCGTAGACGAAGCTCTGCCCGCGCGCCCCCCGGTGGACCAGGACGTACTCGAGCGAGACGAGGCGGTCGAGGTGGATCCTCACCTGGAAGTCGGTCCAGCCCGTGGCGAGCCGCACGTCGCGCCGCGAAAAGCGCACGTCCGACCTTTCGAGCCCGTGCGCCTGGCACGTCGCTCTCACCATCTCGTGAAGGAGCATCAGGAGCCTGCGAGACTGAGGCGGCAGCTCGTCGAGCGTGCGGCCGAGGACCTCGCTGGCAAGCTGGTTGGCGAGGGCGACATCGTCGAGCGTGGCCTCGACGTACTCCTTCGTCCTCTCCCCGCGCGTGTCGGTCTTCAGCGGCCGCTGAAACTGGTGAAGAAGCGTGATCGCTTCGATCAGGCCGAGGTACTTCGTGTGGTCGCGCCGGGTGCGCGTGCGGTCGTCGAGGAAGGTCAGCTCGCGGACGTAGGGGTTGACGACGGGAAGAGGGCGCAGGAGGCGCTGGAAGGCGTGATGGCGGCTGTAGATCTCCTCGCGGTCGTCCTTGGCCCAGAGCCCTTCGAGCGTCTGGCCTTCGCGCTGGAGCTGGTGGATCGCACGCGTCTGATCGCGTCCCTCGTCGACGGTGAGGACGACGGCGCGATTGAGGAGCTCCTCGTCGATGTCGACGTGGGTCGACGAGAGAAAGATCATCACCGGCCCTTCCACGCGGTACTCCTTCGTCACGAGCCGGCCCGTACCGGGGTCCTTGCCGGTGGAGGCGATCGTGATCTCGCCTTCTGACTGCAGAAGCTTCAGCGCGTAGCTCGCCTTCTGAGCGCCTTCCTCTTCGACGATGGCCAGGACCTTGTGCTTGAAGTCCTTGCCCTCGAAGTAGAAGAGGGCGTGGCCCGAGAGGGCCGAGTACTTCTCGCGCGACTCCTTGGGGATGAAGCGGAGGATGGCGTCCATCAGCGCCGTCTTTCCGGCGGCGCTCGAGCTGCGGATGATGATGGCGAGCGGCCTTTCCGAGAGGCGCGAGACGCCGCCGAGATATCCCGCGAGCGCGTTGGTCTTCTCACCCACGACGCCGGCCCTCTCGAAGTCGGAGAGGATCCGCTCGATGAGGCTGGGCGCCGAGCCGTAATCGAGCCCGTCGGCCCTCTCCTCGTCCGTCATCGCCGGCGACATCGCCTTCGGCTTGAGCGCCTCTTCGATGGCCCGCCGCTGAAGCTCTTCGAGCCTTCTCAGGACGCGGCCCAGGTCCCACTTGACGGTCTCGACCTTCACGCCCATCTCGTGAGCGGCCTGCTTCTCGAAGCGCGAGCGCGCAAGCGCCGAGACGAAGTCGAAGCGGTCGAGAAACCAGCCCTGGATCGGAGAGGGGGGCGCGAAGAAGTCGCCGTCGCGCTGGGCGTGGACCCTCACCTGGAGCGAGCCGCTCCGAAGCGCCTTCTTGAGGCCCTGGACGTTGTAGCTGCGATCCTCGAAGCGGAAGAGGACCTCGTCGTCGCCGTTCAGCTCGACGCCGGCTTGCTCGCGCGGAGCTTCGCCGCGCCCGGCGACGCTTGGCGCGGCCTCTGTGGCCCTCGCGGTCGATACCGGGGCCGCCGTACCTGCCGCGCTCGAGCTTTCTTCTTTAGCTGCCCCTCCGGCCTCGGGGTCCGGGGTTGAAGGAGGCTCCGGACCCGGAGCCGACTTAGCCGCTACGGCCGTGCTTTCGACAGCCGCCGCCTCATCAGCTCCGCCGCCCGGCGGCGGCGCCCCGCTGCCCATCCACTCGGCCGTCCTCAGGAAGTGCCCGAGAGTCTTGTCGGCGGGCATCATCTTGAGCGCCACCTCGTTGGCATCCATCCCCTTCGGAAACTGGACGCGGTAGCACTCGATCCCTCGCGCCATAAGCTTCTCGGCCGTCTTCCTCGCCCCACGGTCTCCCGCTTCGTCACGGTCGTAGGCGATGAAGCACCGCGCGATCGCGTTCGAGACGAAGGCGCGGAGCAACTCCTCGGTGAAGCCCTCCACGCCGTACGAGGTCGTCACGTTGCGGAAACCCCACCGGAAGAAGGTCAGCGCGTCGATCGGCGCCTCGCAGAGGATCATCTCCTTCGACTCTTTGAAGGCGGCGAGGTTGAGGACGCCGCGATGAGGGCCGGGGAGGTAGAGATGGCGCGGCGCGTCGGCCGGAAGGCGCGTCTCGATCCTGCGGCCGTACATGCCGGCGACGTTCCCGGCTTCGTCGAAGAAGGGGATCGTCACGCAGCCGACGAAGTGCTCCCGCGCCGTCGGGCGGTAGACGCCGATCTTCTGGAGCGTCGTTCGGATCGACGAGCCGGCCTTCCTGTTACCGAGCGGGAGCCTCAGCCCGAGGGTGCGGTCGGAGAAGCCGAGCTGGAAGCGCTCGATGACCTCGGCCGCGTCGATGCCGCGCTTAGCGAGGAAGGCCAGGGCGTCGGCACTCTGCTCGAGCCGCTCGCGGTAGTAGCTCACGACGCCTCGGGCGATCTCCTCCTCGGAGGCCCCGGGATCGAAGGGTGCGGGCAGCTTGGGGACGGTGGAGCGTTTCGAAGGGCCGACGAGCGACCGTCCTTCCATCGGGAAGAACTCCGTGAGGAGGATCTCCACGGCCGCGCGGAAGCTGACGCCTTCGGTCTTCATCACCCAGTCGATCACCGAGCCGGCGGCGCCGCAGGCGAAGCAGTGGAAGAGGTTCGTGGAGGGCGTGACGACGAGGTTCGGGGTCTTGCCGTCCTCGTGGAATACGCACAGGCCGAGGAGGTTCTCGCCGTGCGCCTTCAGCTCCACGCCCGCGCGCTCCGCGAGCGCCCTCACCGAGACCTCGGCCTTGATCCTCTCGATCAGCTCGTCGGGGATTCGGGGCATCGGGTCGCCTCCTGACTCCCCGCGCAGCTCGAAAAGAGGGCTATCCGGCGGGGTCGTCAAGAGCCCTGTTTGACTATCTAGATTCGGCTTGTCAACAGAAAGCCTTCTTTGGCATCATGTCCAGCGGGCCGCCATTGGGACGGCCCTGGATCGGGCCCCCTCAGGAGAATCCAGACTCATGAGGGGAAAGATGGGAAAGGCTCCTGGCAAGGGAAGGCCTACAGGCGGAGAGAAGTTGAAGGACTTTGGCCCGAGGCTCCGTACGTTCCGCCAGAAACGCGGCTTGACTCAGCAGGACCTCGCGCAGGCGGTCGATACCACGGTGATGCTGATCAGCCGCTACGAGCGTGGGATGCACCTCCCGGCCGCGGACAAGGTGGTAGCCCTCGCTCACGTCCTTCACGTCACCACGGACGCTCTCCTGCGCGGCGATCGGAAGGGCGAGGAGCCTGTCCCCTTCGAAAACGTTCGCCTGTTCGAGCGGATGAAGATCCTCGACCGCCTTCCACGGCCCGAGCAGAACACCGTGCTCGACGTGATCGACGCCGTCATCGCGCGGCACGAGGTCAAGGGCGTCGCCGAGCGCCACAGCGTCGCCTCGTAACGTCGCAGCTCGGGCACCCTGCCCGGCCGCCTACCCGCTCGATCGCCGCCCGCTGGTATTCAGGAGCCGACGCCTCAGCTTCACGGCTTCCTCGGTCACGCCGACCTTCCGCGCCACCTCCCGATCCGGAAGCTTTCCGAGAAGGGCCGTTTCCGCCTCCGTCCAGCGGTGCTTGGGGCTGAAGGCCCGGATGCCGAGGTCGCGCCTCTTCCAGCCGACCGCTGAGGGGAAGAGGCCCATGTCGCGCGCGATCGCGGCATCCGGCTCGCGCCCGAGGCGGGCGAGCATCTGCGGCGTCCATCGCCGGTTACGGCTGTCCGGCGTCGGGATCCCGAGCTCGGCCCTGAGCTTCGCCGCGGTTCCCTTGCGGATGCCGTAGCGCGCGCGGATCTCGGGGTTCGGAAGGCGCAGGATCTCCTGAAGCTCCGCGGTGCGCGCGATCGGCCGCGACCGATAGAGGTACGGCTCGATCCCGAGCTCCTCGCGCTTGTGGCTGACGCTGGCTTTCACGATCCCGAATCGCCGGGCGATGTCGACGTCCGGCAGCTTGCCCAGAAGCGCCAGCATCTTCGCCGTCCACCGGATCCGCCGTTGAGGAGGCTGGTAGCTGGCGATCCCCAGCTCGCGGCGCTTGGAGAAGACGGAGCTGGCGTGAATGCCGAGCTGCCTGGCGACATCCCGGTCCGAGGCTTTCCCGAGCAGACGAAGCGCTTGCCGCGTCCACGCATAACCCCTCGTGCCCGGAGGCGACACCGGTTCCTGCCACGGCGCGATTCCGAGTGACCGCCTCTTCATGAAGACGCTGCCGTGGTGGACCCCCAGCTCGGCCGCTACGGCCCGATCCGAGGCCGTGCCGAGCAGGCTGATCATCGGGGCGGTCCACTCCACGGGGGCACGCCGTCGGGCGAAAGCAGGGATCCCTCGCCGCTGCCGCTCTTTCGCGACGGACTGATACGACACGCCCGCCTGCCGCGCGAGCGCCTGATCCGATCTGACGCCAAGAAGCGCGACAAGGCGCGGCGGCCACCGAAAGCGATTCGGGGAGACGGCCGCACGCTCGATCTGGCCCTTCCGACCCGCAGCCGGCACGCTCTTCTGATCCCTGAATCTCCTCATGCGATCGGATGATCGCCCCGCGCGCGCTCGACCTCAACGCGAAGACGGCGCCCGAAGAGCACGAAAGGGCACCCGCGGGCGGCTCCGGCGGAAGGCCCGGTGGAGCCGGACGCTCCGCAAGGGTCGCGCCGGGCGGGTCCCTCCCGGCCTCCCGCCC
>CALBDV010000546.1 GCA_937927565.1 uncultured Holophagales bacterium | reverse complement strand
CTGGAGGGGCTCGGCGAGCTGATCGAAACCCGGTCGACCAGGATCCTCTCGCGATCCTCATAGCTCGAGCCCGACGTGCTCAACGCCGTCAGCTTCAGCGTGTATTCACCGTCAGGCAGCGCCGTGATGCTCCAGCCGGCGAGCCTCCCTCCGGCGACGGGGGTCGAAGACGAGACGATCGTCGTCCACGTCGATGGGAGGGGACCGACGCCGTATTCCAGGCGCCAGGTCGCGAGTCCCGGCCCCTGGACGCGCCCCTGCACATCCACGGGGTCGCCGATCGGTATCGGCCGAGCCGAAGGGCCGAGGAGGAGGGCCTCCAGCGGCGGCTCGCGCGTGACGGCGGCATTTCCGTCAACTCTCCCGTACCCGAAAGAGGTGTCGAAGCCAGGTGCGCCGAGGTCGACGGCCGACGTCCGCAGCACCTGCCGAACCTGCTCGTTGGTGAGACCCGGCGTTCTCGCGAGTACTAGGGCAGCGAGACCCGAAACGTGCGGCGCGGCCATCGAAGTTCCGGCTTGACGAAGGTACCGGCCTCCAACGACCAGCTCGGGCGGGCACATGGCCGAAGAGCAGGAGTCGGACTTGAGGGAGAGGATGTTCCTCTCGGGTGAGGCCGTGGGCGGCCCGGACGTGGTCCCGCCTCCCGGCGCGGCCACATC
Source organism: uncultured Holophagales bacterium (assembly GCA_937927565.1). Taxonomy (GTDB): domain Bacteria; phylum Acidobacteriota; class Thermoanaerobaculia; order UBA5066; family UBA5066; genus UBA5066. Next base: position 1,108 of record CALBDV010000546.1, on the reverse strand, counting down.
GACGAAGCCGAAGTTCGAGAAGTAGGTGAGCGTGTCGGACGGCTCCGTTGCCGAAACGACGATGCTCTCCGGCATGTTCTGCGGCGAAACACCGACAACGTCGAAGGCCGAGTTCCCTGCGGCGAAGACGACGACCGCACCGACGCCGTGAGCCAGTCGTACGGCGTCTTCGATCACCGGAACGGAAGGGCAGGATCCTTCGCAGCCCCAGCTGTTGTTGATCACATCCGCCCCGTTCGACGCGGCGTACACGACGGCGGCCGCCAGCGTGGAGAAACCCGCCGAGCCGTAGTTGTCCAGCGCCTTGACCGGCAGGATCTTCGCACGCGGGGCGACACCGATCACGCCAATCGCGTTGTCGCCCACGGCCGCGATCGTGCCGGAGACGTGCGTGCCGTGACCGAAGTCGTCGTTCGGGTTGGACGAGCCATAGGCGAAGTTCCAGCCGTGGACGTCATCCACGTAGTAGTTGCCGTCGTCGTCGACGCCGTTGCCCGGGACCTCGCCGCCGTTCGTCCACACGTTGGCCGCGATGTCCGGGTGAGCCATATCCAGACCGGAATCCACGACGGCGACGATGACGCCATCGCCTTTCGAGAGGTCCCATGCGTTCGCGCAGGAAATCCGCTTCAGGCCCCAGAGGTCGTCGTAGGACTGCCCCCACGACCCGATCGAACCGAAGTAGGGATCGTTGGGTATGGCCTGCACACTCGCGAGGTAGTCGGGATGCGCGTACTCGACATGCTCGTCAGCTGCGAAAAGCCGTGAAGCCTGCAGAGGATCGATCGATCGATCGAACTCCAGCACGTAGACGTTGAAGAGCTCGGGCAACGCCCTGCCGTCCCGCACGGGACCGGCGCGCGCCGGCCGAGCCTTCGCGAGTCGCTCCCTCACGTCGTTGGCGCGGCGGCGAGCGGCCGCGGTGCTGAGGCCGAAGCGTTCGGGGAGCAGAGCGCGCACGCTCCTGACCCCGACCTCCCGGCTGAGTCTGTCGAGGGATTCGGAGTGATCGGCGGTGACGTCCTGAAAGGCGTGGCGGTTCTTGAAGCTCGCCTCGGCGCACTCGGTGACGGCGTGGAAGCCGTCGCTCCTGAACTTGACGACGATT
>CALBDV010000545.1 GCA_937927565.1 uncultured Holophagales bacterium | reverse complement strand
CCGCAGGCAGAGCGATCCCTGACGCGCTGACCGGGAACGAGCGAGTAGCTCCGTTCGTCGCGAAGAACGTTGCGAACGGCGTCGCCTCAGCGTCGCGGTAGACCTCGACGTGGCGGACCCCCTGGTCGTCCCCCGCCGTCGCCTGCAGAGTGAAAGCGCTCAATCCGGATGGGAGCAGTGCCCCGGCCGAGGGGCAGTCGATGACGACCGTCGGAGGCACCGTGTCGGAGCGCGGCGTGACCGTGATCGTTCGCGAACCCGGGGTCGAGTTCCCGGCGAGATCGGTCGCCGTGACCGCTACCGTGAACGTCTTGGCAGCGGCAACGGGCGGAGCGAGCCAGGCGAGAGTCGCGGGCGACGTGGCCGACTCGGCAACGCGTCCGTCGAGCTCGATCCTGACCTTCGCGATCATCACGTCGTCCGTCGCGCGAGCCGTGACCGTGACCGTGTCCCCCGCGACGTAGGTGTCGCTCGCTCTCTGGGGCGAAAGCTCGATGGCTGTGATGACGGGGAACGTCGAATCCCCTACGACGTTCCAGGTCGCCGTGCTCTCGGTCACTCGTCCCGCCCTGTCAGTCGCTCGGACGAGATACGTGACTGGCCCGGACGCCTGCCCGGCCGAGACGGAAACGCGCGTCGGGGTGGGAGAGGCGAGCACTTCCAGTGGTTCGCCGAACGTCCGCGTCCGGGTTGTGCCGGCGGGCGACCACGTTTCCTCGACCTTCGAGAGGCCGAGCGGGTCCGATGCCTTGAATCGGATGTCGATTGTCGTGTTCTGCGCTACGGTCGAACCCGGCGCGGGAGTCGTCCCGTCGAAGATCGTGCCCGGCCCCTCGCCGCCGAACAGAACCCGAGCCGCTGAGTCGAGGACAAGGGCCGAACGCTGGTCGATGATTCCGCCGACCTCAAGCTCGTCTGCAGAGACGGCACGCACCGCTCCTCGCCCTTCAAAGACTGCGTAGCTCAGCCGGCCCTTAGCTGTGACCGTCGTGCTCGCGGCCAGAGCCGACGAGAGCGCCGTGAGCTGGGCTTCTGTCGCCGAGACCGTCAGGTCGAAGGTCTGATCCGAGGAGCCGAAAGCTCCTCCGGTCCGCGTCTGAGCCGTGACTGGCAGAACGAGGATCGTCGGGCTCCCACCGCCCGTCGGCGAGATCGTCGCGACGAGCTGCTCGCCCGCAATCGACGCCGTCGCGGAGGGCGCAAGGACCGTCAGGACGCCGGCCGCCGGGTCCACAGCCGTCACTACTCCAGCCCCAAGCCCGGGAAGCGGCGTCAGGGCAGGCGGATACGTCGACGGCCTGTTCGAGACCAGAAGCGTGCCTCTATCAAGGGCCTGCCCCGAACCATCCAGCCTTTCGAGGAAGACGGTTCCGGCGCCTCCCGGGGGCGAGAATGGATCCGAGATCCCGAAGAGGGATCTGGCTCCTTGGGCCTCGACCTGGACCGCCGGAGCCGACGGCTCCTTCCAGGAAACCGAGACGCGTCCTCCGCCGCCTCCAGGCCGAAAGATCCCTACGACAGAGGCGGAGCCGTTGGCTCTGACGCTGCCGCGCCCTTCCAACCTCGCCGCCCGAAGTCGAATGGAGCCTCCTGCCGCACCCGCGCGATCTGAGGGGACCTGTCCGTTTGCAGCAAGGTCACCGAACAGGCGAACGGTCGCGGCAGGAGCATCGACGAATATGACGCCACCGCCCGTCCCGCCCCACCGTCCCCCGCCGCTTCCGGGCAGGCGCGGATCGCGGATGTTTCCGTAGACGCTTCCCGGATCCTGTAGCCGGGCGACCCATTCGCCCTCGGCCGGATGGCCCATGCCGCCGTGCGAACCCGCCGCACCAGGAGCTGATCCCCTCTCGCCCGACAGCGTGACCGGGTCGTGCGAGCCGTCCCCGCCCAGGAGACCGCGTGCCGTCACGTCGATCGCCGCGCCATGGCCAACGGCGAGCGTCTCTCCGATGGAGAGCTCGAGGGGGTAGTACGGAACGGACGAGCTGTACGAGGGGACCTCCGGAGACGTCAGTGTCGTCCGACGAACCGTCACCGCCGAGCCGGGGCCAGCGGACCAGGCGCCGCCGGAATAGAGGTGGAGGCTCTCGAACGAACGGGCTCCTCCCGCCGTCGGCGGGTAGAGACTGAGGGTCGTGCCGTCGAGCAGAAAGACGGGGAGCGACTCCGTTCCAACCGGTTTCGGGACGTCGGAAGTCGAGATGACGGCGGTCGTCGCGGATTCGTAGACGTAACGCGCCGGTACCACGTGGAGCGTGACGGGACGCACGGTCCGGTTCGCCCCCGCGTCGATGACCTCGACCTCGAACGGGAGCGAGACGCCGGCCGCCACGCCGTTCGGCACTCTCCAGACGGCTTCGTAGATCCACTCTCCAGCAGCGCTCGAAAGAAGGGCGGCTGGGGTCCAGTCGGTCGCCAGTGTCGCGTTCGCGTCGATCGGACCGCGCACCTTCACGTTCACGTAGGCGCCCGGTATCTCCTGTCCCGTTCCGTCGAGGTCCTTGTCCGTGACGCGGACCCGGAGAAGGAGGTCGACGCCGTTCTTTGAACCGTCGACGGATGCGTAGGCTGCCGGCCAGAGAGCGCCCTCGAAGGGAGAGAGCCACTCGGCGACGGGGTCTGTCGGATCGCTGCTGGGCGCTAGCTCCAGGGTCGCCATGACCGAGCGCGGGTTGCCTCCGAAGTCCTCGCAACTCGCGGTGACTCCCACGCTGACCGGCTCCGTCAGGGCGCTCGGGACTGTGACAGAGGGCGAGCGGAAGGTGTCGGACGTGCCGATGCGGGTGGCGACGAGCGACTCAGGGAGGACACCTCCCGTCGTTGCGAACGAGACCTCCCGGACGGCCGTCTCGAGATCGCGTGCACGCACTTCGAGAACGAACGTGTCGCCGATGACGAAGGACGTCGCGGAGTCTCCGCTCGGACGGCGGGCGACGAGATCGGTCACGACAGGAGCCGTCGCGTCGTCGGTCACGACGAACGGCGCGTCCGCGGAGGCCTGTGCCCCCTTCGTGTCGGTCGCCAGGACCCGGACGAAGAGCGAGCTCCCTTCGGCCTCGGAGATCGGCACGACAAAGGAGAACGCTTGCTGGGGGAGAGCCGCCCAGCCTTCGGCCGGGCGGTCGAGCGCGCGGGCAGGAGCCGTGGCGATCTGCTCGCTTCCCGAAGCGATGGTTCGGCGCAGCTCGGCGCTCAGCGTCAATCGGGCATCGTCGGCATCCGCGATACCGGAAGCCGTTGCCGCGAGAGAAGAGCCCGCGTAGGGAACTCCGGCCACGGGCGACGTCGCGGCGACCGCGATGCTCCCGACGACGGGCGGAGTGTTCGGGAGGACACGCATGTCCAGGCGCACTTGGCCGCTCGGGTTCCCGCTCGTGTCGAACGCCTTCACCCAGACCGGGAACGGTCGAGGCGAAACGCCGTCGCCGGAATAGGAGGCCACGAAGCCAAGTGCGAACGGAGAGAACGTCATGACGACGCCGGGAGAGGCCGCCGGCTGGCTCGGATCGGCCGCGCTCGCGAAGGTGTACTCGACCCGGTCGACGTCGCCGAACGGGTTCTCGGGCGTGACGTCGTCGAGGTTGTCGAAGGCGGGGGTCAGCGTGTAGGAAGCAGAGGCCGCCAGGTCCCCGCCCGGCGCGTTTGGCGGCAGGCCGATCGTGAGGCCCGGAGCGTTCGTGTCGTAGATTCGGTACTCGCCGATCCAGACGGGCATCGGGTTCCCGAAAGCGTCCGTCAGTCCGCTGACCGTCAGCCGGCGTCGCAGCGAATCCCCGGTGAAGGTGACACCCTGCGGGGGAGCGACGAGGATCGAGTAGCCGCCGCGCGTGAGCGAGGTCGTCACCGGGAAGGTGGCCCATACACCCTCCAGATTCCTCCACTCGAACAGGACGGCGGCGGTGATCTGCGCGGGGGTCAGGACGAGGACCTCGCCGAAGTCGATTCGAATCGACGTTTCCGGATCGACGGGGCGCGCGAGCGACGGGAGCGTCCCGACGACGCGCGGGCCGTCGGTGTCGGAGGTGGTGAAGCTCGACCCGATGTCGCCGGAGTCGGTCAACGGCCGACCTTCACGGTCCCGAACGCCACCCGGTCCACCCTTGACGAGGAGGCTGTAGATCGTCGAGTTCTCGTACCGTGGGTTCGGCGTGAACCGGACCACCTGCCGCCCCGCCGCGTCCATCGTGGAAGACCAGACCCCGGCAGCCGGCGTCCCGGAGTACGCGAGCTGGAAATACGCCGACGCCGGGCCGGACGGAAGCACGGTGGAGGCGAGCGGTTCGGAGAAGACGATCTCTACCGGTGCGGTTCGGGAGACGAAGGGCTCGCCGTTCGGAGGGGTGAGCGAGACGATGCGCGGACGTGAGGCGTCGAGGACGAGCGCCGCGAGAGCGTAGTCGGTGCCGTGAGCGCTTCCAAGGCTCCCGGCGGCGCTCGCAATCCTCTCACCGTCGAGGCTCCGGGCCTCGAGGGAGTACGCCCCTGGAGAAAGCGCTGAGAACTGGAAGGTGCCGTCGGCGGCGGTGAGAAGGAGCTGCTCGGCTCCCGCCGCGGGGTGAATCCGCACGGCGATGCCGGCGGCTGGTGTCAAGCCCGCCACGTTTCCGTCCCACGCATCTCCCTCCGGCGCCTCGTAGACCACGCCGTGAGCCGAGACGACGGGCGAGAGGGTCAGGTCGACGTCCAGGACCTGGTCATCCCACTGGAGGGTGCGTGACGCCGAAGCCCCGAGGGTCGAAGCCGGGACGTGCGCCGAAACAGTGACCTGTCCCTCTTCCACGGCGGAGAAAGCCGCGCGGCCGGAACCGTCTGTCGCCGACTCGAACGTGCCATTCGACGCGTGGACCCGTACCGTGGCTCCGGCCACGAGGACGCCTCCGGCGTCGCGGACCGTGACCCGGACCGTGCCCCGGGCGAGGAGGACGACGCGATAGGGATCCGTGCTCGTTCCAGCACCGGCGGAACCGCTCGCGAGCGCGCCGGACGTCACGAAGGCCCGGCGCAGCTCGCCGCTCGCTTCCTGGGCCGAGATCTCGAAGCTCCGCGTCGCGAGGATCTCTCTGAAGCCAAAGGCATGCCCCGGGTAAGGGACCTCCGGCGCAAGGAGGTTCACCGGCGGCGCGCCGCTTCGATTGCAGACCACCGCAAAGACGCCGTCTCCGTTCACGGGATCGGGGTTCACCTCGACGAGGCCACGCACCTGCTCCGTCTGGTAAAGACGAACCCAGACGTCCCGTACGGGCTCGAGGACGAGGTCCACCTCGGCCTCCGGAGCCGTCGGCGTGAGAGTTACGCTCTCGGAGGCTTGGCGTGCGCTTCCTTCGACGCCCGCAGTCAGTCCGTAAACGGCGACCGGAAGCCCGTCGAAAGCGAACGTCCCGACGGAGCCGGCCTCGCGACTCGTACTCGCGAGCGCGGTCAGGCTGGCTCCCCAGAGGCGTCCGTTCACTGTCCCCTGCAGGCGGACCATGCCGCCGCCGATGGGAACCGTCCGAGCCTCGTCGTCGAAGAGCACGCCCGAGATTCGGCCGCGCTGGTCGAGGACGACGACCACCTGGAGCTCCTGGCCGGCGGTCGCGAGATGGATGTCACCGAGCCTGCCGCCGCGACCCGTCGGAGCGTGAAAGGCGTGGACGGCCCAGGTCCCGAGCGGGAGCGCTGGAAAGAAAGCCCGGCCGTCGGCACCGGCGACCGTCGCCTCGCCATTCGAGAGGAAGACCTGGGCATCCGGCACCGGCGATCCGTTCTCCGGGTCGCGGACGAGAACGCTGAGGTTCGCCACCTGTCCGGATAGGGCAACGGCCCCGATGTCGACGACCTCGAAATCGGCGTTCAGATCACCGTAGCGGCTTCCCTGGCGGGCGACCTGGCCCGGGTCGCGAGCCACGACTGTGAAGCGACCCGCGGCCACGCCGGCGAACTCGAAGCGTCCGTCGTTGCCGGCTGACAGGAAACCGGGTGATGCGGGAAGACGTCGGAACGGAAAGTCGTTCTCCTGGAGGAAAACCTGCGCACCGGCGAGAGGGGTGAAGACCCCGGGCGTCGTCTCGTCGACGACCTGTCCGCGAACGGTCCCTTTCGGCTTCAGGCGGACGACGAGGTCGAGCTCCTGCCCTGGCTCGGAGATCCGGCCGTAGGTCCGGCCGGTCCGTTCGATCGCCCCACGCAGGCCGAGAGCCGTGACGGAAACGGCTCCGGGCGGAACGAGCTCGAACCGGAAGGCACCAAGCGCGTCGGATCTCTGGCGCTGAGGAAGCAGGCCGTGCGCCCCGAGCTCGACGTCGATGCCGGGAACGGGCGTGATGCCGTCGACGTCGACGACGATACCCGTGACGGCCGAGGATTCCTGGAACAGGAGGTCGACGTCCTTGACCTGGCCGGCGAAATCGATCGAGCCCCGGAATGACGCCGTTCCGTGAAACGGATTCGAGGCGGTGACGCTCAGAAGGCCTACGGGCAGGACGAGCGTGAGGCGCCCGTCGTCGTCGGTCGACGTCTCGATTCCGGCCGCCTTCTGGCGGATGA
>CALBDV010000544.1 GCA_937927565.1 uncultured Holophagales bacterium | reverse complement strand
CCTACGCTAGGAATAACCCCCTGAAGTACGTCGACCCGGATGGGAGGGCTACCGTCCTGGCAGAAGCCGTCGCGGGAGGCATTGAAGCAGCGGGTGCCTTCGTGAGCGGGGGCGGGGCGGCTGTCAACAACGGGACAATAGTTGGCATCGCTCTCGATGCCACCCTCGGCACGGCCGGGGATCTTCTCGGCGGTATGGGAGACATGTTCAGGGTTGGAGATTCCATCGGTTCAGTTATGGAGACCGGCGGCGATTTCCACGACGTCACGATGGCTGTCACGACAGACTTTGTCCGCTCGACACAACTGTTCGTCACAGCCGGGGCGGTTGCCACACCGGCGAGTGGTGTGGGGCCGAAGCTCGGATCCTCCGGTGGTCCTGGCGCCGGTGCCCGATTCTCCGCGGCGACGAAGGTAGCCGCAAGAGCCGAGAGTAGTAACTGCGTCTTCTGTGGCGTCAGAACGACGAGCGCGCGCGGTCCCCTGCAGTCGAACATCGACCACGCGATCGCGAAGTCGAAGGGGGGAAACAACACACTGGCCAACGCTCAGAACGCGTGCCGCACCTGCAACCTGCAGAAGGGAACGACGAGTTCCCTTCGATTTGCCATTCGCAGCGTCTTCGAGAGACTGTTCAGGAAGGCCGAATGAGTGAGCACGCTAAGTCAGACGACCACTCCTTGGTCAAGGTGACCTTCAAGCTGAAGAAGGGCGAGTGGCATGGCCACGCCACTGAGTCGATGTGGGCGACGGCCATTGGCGGTGACGAGTACGCTCTTCGGAACGTACCGTTCTTTGCGTACGACGTGAGCTATGGAGATACAGTTCGCGCGGAGAGCGGGCGAGAATGGTTGATGGTGACGGCGGTGATCGGCCGGTCGGGACATTCGACCTACCGGTTGTTCGTCTCCAAGGACGACGCCTTCGCTGAGTGGTGGAGTGATCTTCAGCGCCTGGGTTGCAGCTATGAACGGGTAACCGAGCACCACTACGCTGTCGACGTAGAACCTGAGGCCGACATATACAAGGTCTACGAGATCTTGGAGAAAGGCAAGAGTGCAGGGGTCTGGGACTTCGAGGAGGGGCACTGCGGACACGCGCTAAGGCGCGGTTGACTGGCACGCACGTGGGCCGCCCCGGGCCGCTCGGGGCCGTGTCTACGCTCGTGTATTGTTTGATCTGAACGGGGCGCGCTTTCGGGCGCGCCCCTCTCGTCTCTTGGTGTCCGTCGTCTCCCCACGCGGGGAGATGGCTCGCCATCTCCCCGATAGAGGAGGACGGGCCGAGGACCGGACCGGGTCCAGGGCTCGCGAAGCGAGCCGCGCAGCGGCCGTCAGGCCCTGGACGCGGCCCGGCCCGCAGGCCACGGCGGCGCGCACGGAGCGCCGCTTCCCGTCCCGGTCGTCCTCGTCCACGTGCGTGGCGCGGAGCGTGCGCGCGTCAGCGCGAGGGCATCGCCCCGTGACACGCCTTCACGCTCGCGCCTTCGGCGCGCGCAGTGCCGCCTGGCACGACGGCCGCCGTCGTGCTCGCG
>CALBDV010000543.1 GCA_937927565.1 uncultured Holophagales bacterium | reverse complement strand
CATTGTTGCTCTCACTGTGGCAGGCTTGCCGGCCTCGGTTCTCGTCTCAAAGATTCAACAGGCACCTTCTGAGCAGTTCGACGTCTCGACGGATGCACTCGTCGCTCTTTCCAAGCAAGGAGTTCCAAAGGACGCAATCGAGGCGATGATCAAACGAGTCGGTTCACGCAAGTAGTACAAACGCGAGGATTACGTCCGGGTGGCCCCTTGCAGCAGCCAGTCGATTTCGTTTCGTAGCTCTGGGGTGGCGCTCCTGCAACCGATCGAGCCCATCTGCGCAACGCTCTGATTTGACGAGGCTTACGGACAGGGAACGGTTGTATGCTCTCTGTCCGGTCTGGTCTGAGAACCAGTTCGCGTAGCCGATCCCCTGCGGAGGCATCGACACTTCTCGGCGAACCCGACGCCCGGAGCGTGGTGGGAGTCTCGGACATCAAGGGGACCGGGAGGAATGACCCTACGAAGCAGGCGGTACTCCTCGACCAACTGAATCACCCCTCCGCCGTCCACGCGGTCAGACTGCACGAGATAGTAGCCACGAGAGGAACCTCCTGGATGGAGCTAAACCGACCGCTATCCGACGAGATGACTCCTTGCGGCGGCTCGGTGCCTGGGCTTGTTGTCCGGCTCGAAGGGAGGCGGATACTAGTCGGCGAGGTTGCGATTTCGGGCCTCCGGAGCACGGCCTACGCGAGGGAGCCCCCAGCGGGGCGGATTGAGGTAGCTGTGAGAGTGAACGGTGACCCCGGCGGAGCATTCGAAGACTCCTCCCGAGCCCGTGTCCTATTCGGGAAGGCCCAGACAGTGTGGCTGAGGACGACCGATGACTGATCCCTTCCGCCTTACCGCGGCTGACCTAGAACGGTGGGCCGATAGCCTGTCCGCAAGAGGCGAACTGCCGGCCCTAATTCGGAGGTTGATCCTAGCTACGTCTCCTGAGGGCCTGCTGATCGACTTCCCGGCGGAGGAAGCCGCGCAGGGAGGCGGATGGGACGGTACCCTGGTAGTCCAGGCAGGAGGGGGCACGGCATTCGTTCCGGAGGGCGCCTCCTATTGGGAGCTCTCGACCGAAAAGAGCACCGGGTCGAAGGCGAGCGCCGACTACGCGAAGCGAACGGCGACTCCGGAAGGTGCATCGCCAGAGTCCTCTACCTACGTCGCTGTCTCTCTGCGTCGATGGCGCGTGAAGAAGGACTGGGTGAAGGAGAGACGGGCTGAAGGGAAATGGCGGGACGTACGAGCGATCGACGCAAGCGTGATCGAGACGTGGCTCGAACTCGCGCCAGGAGTTCACGCGTGGCTTGGCGAGAAGCTCGCGAAGAGGCAGCCAGGTGTTGAGACTCTCGAGGATTTCTGGGCGAACTGGCGCGCGGTGACAAATCCTCCCCTGACCGCGGAAATCGTGCTAGCTGGGCGGCAGTCGGTCTCAGAGGCCGTCTCGAACTGGTTCGGCGCCGCTTCGGTCGCTCCACTTGCCGTGAGGGCGGACTCGGAAGACGAGGCCAAGGCCGTCGTTGCTGCCGCTATTGAGCGACTCCCGTTAGAGCGGCGAGAGGCGATCTGGGGAAGGGCCCTCCTGGTGAAAGACCCTGCGGACTGGGCGCGGCTTGTGTCCACCGGGGCCGAGCTCGTGCTTCTCACTGGCTCGGCCAACGCAGAAGCCATAGCGGCTGCAGTCCGCGCGGGTCAGCGCGTCATATTCGTGCTTGGCCGCGTGTCGAGTCTCGCTGATGACGGTATGGACGTCCCGAAGCTCCGCCGCGATGAAGTCGAAAGCGGATTGAAGGCCGCCGGCCTTCCGGACGCAGAGGCCTCGGAATTGGCCCGGGTGGCGAGGGGAGGTCTTCTCCCGCTTCGCCGTCGACTCGGGATTAGGCCGGAAGCCCAACAGCCGGAGTGGTCGCGACCGGCGGAAGGTCCGGCGCTTGTACCAGTTCTCCTGACTGGTGCCTGGAACGAGGGGAATGAGGCCGACCGAAGGGTTGTCGAAGCCCTTGCTGGTGCACCGTACGGCGAGACTCAGTCCCTCGTGACCCGATGGGCGAGCGAGTCAGACCCTCCGGTCCGTTGTATCGGTGAGATGCGGCTTCTTACGTCGCAGCAGGACGCATGGATGCTCCTCGGGCGGTACGTCTCCAGCGATGCGTTCAAGAGATTCGAGGACGCTGCCGTGAGTGTCCTCGGAACTGCCGATCCGAAGTGGGATCTGCCATCGGAAAAGCGATGGAGCGCCAGTCTGTCTGGAAAGGTCCACCCGAACTCTCCGACCCTAATCAAGGCCATCGCCGAATCTATCGCGTGGTTGGGAGCGCGTGGCGACACGGAAATCATGCGCTCAGCTGCTGCTCGGACGGTGGATCGAGTCCTCAAGCAGGCGGAGGGCAGGTGGGAGCTATGGGCGAGCCTGTCGGCGTTTCTGCCATATCTGGCCGAGGCAGCCCCCGAGATCATCCTCGATGCCATCGAGCGCGATCTCAAGCGAGAAAGGCCGTCGCTACCCTACCTGTTTCAGGACACCGGCGATTCGCTCTTCAGCCAGTCTCCTCACGTCGGCGTTCTTCGGGCAATCGAGGTCCTCGCGTGGAGCGAGGATCATGCGAGCCGGGCCGCGCTCTGTCTGGCCCGCCTGGCAAGACTAGATCCTGGGGGAAATGCGCTGAATCGCCCGGCAGCAAGCCTGCTTGCGATCTTCCGTCTCTGGTTTCCGCAGACGGTCCTTTCGCTGGGCGAACGCTTGGTTGTTGTTGACTCCCGCGTAATCCCGGGGCCGTGATCCCGAGGAGTGCCGTGGCG
>CALBDV010000542.1 GCA_937927565.1 uncultured Holophagales bacterium | reverse complement strand
GAGGAAGATGCCAGCGGTCAGGCCGATTCCGAAGAAGAGCCTGTCGGGCATCTCGACGCCCAGCGCGGCGAGGGTCGCAATGCAGCTGAGCGCCTCGGCGACGAAGACGAGGATGAGGCCGAGGATGAGCACCCAGCGGTTCGTGTGCCACGCGACCTTCTTGTTCTGCGACTCGAGGTCGTGCGCCCGTTCCTCCACATCGTTCTGGGTGTTCGCCTTCTCGGCGAGGAGGCCGTGCTCGTGTTCCTCGACGGGGTCGAACGGACGAGCCGTACCGAGGATCGCCTTCGTGCGGGCCTCGAGCGTGTTTACGCCGAGCTTGGCGTCTCGAACTATGCTCGCCTTCCTCGTATTGAGCCTGTAGCGCCAGTAGGTCGACATTCTCATGGAAACCTCTCTACTCGGTGGGACGTTCGCCGATCGGCGCAACGCCGTTGGTAATGACTGTCTCGGTGGCCCCAGCCTCCCGAAGAACTTGCCTCCAGGAATCGGTGATTGCCGAGAGTCTGAAGATCGTCGACCGGCACCTGTTGCGCGCCGCGTGGCTCATGTCGGTGAAGGCCAGGTAGACCTTCGTGTCTTTGAGGGCGCCAGGAACGAGCACGTGCTCGGCGTGGAGGCGGGCGCAGAACGTGTCGATCGGGGCCAGCTCGGCGCATTCAAAATCCGCGTAGGTCGACACCTGAAGGCCATCAGAAATCAGGATCTGGACGCGCTGGGTGATGCCCGGGATGTCCGCCATCGCGACCTTCGTAATGCCTTCCATGAGGGGTGAGCGCATCACGCGCGGACCGTTCAACATCGCCTCGGCCGCCTTCAGAAGGAAACGCCGTGCCTCGGCAATCCACTTGGTGTCGGCGCCCTTCTGGGCCTTCTTCCTCTTCGATGAGGCGGGCGACACAATCTCGGCGACGAGGAGGACGTCCGAGACGTCTTTGCCGACGCGCCAGAGCCGTACGTGGGAGCCCGGCCGTGCCGCTGCGTAGGGCAGCGCACGATCGAGCTGCTCCGCGAGGGTTGTCGCCGTGCACGGCGACTCGACTGACACGTCGCAGAGGATGTCGACGACTTCCGGGGGGAGCGGCGGCATTTCCGCGAGCCCCATGGACGTGGCCGCCTTCGAGACACTGCCGTCCCCGCCGCAGCCCGAAGTGGCGACGATGAGGGCGACGAGGAGAGCCGCCTTCGCGAAGGCGAGAGCGATGGGACCCGGGGGAGGGATTCGATTCATGGTGTACCTCCTGGTGGTTATCGAGATAGCGATCGACAGCGCTCTCGGAGCGCTCAGGGACCGCGTGCGCTTGAATGGCCGTTCACGAGTCCCACGCTGCCATCCGGCGAGCCGATGGAACGGAACCCGTCGATTCCCCTCAGGAAACGGGTATCAACGAACCGACATAACCCGAACGCGCTCAACGCCTTACCTCCACGGCACTGTTGGGTACCCCCTCACCCGACTTATCCCCACGACGAATCACCTCAGCGAGCGCCTCGCGCAGCGGCGAACCACCCGACGGCAGCTGCCGGACGAGCATCGGAACCCGCCCAGCTCCCGGAAGCGTGGCCACGGCGCGCTCGATTGATGCCGCCCGGCCTGACCCACGCGTGAGGATCACGACCGCCGCTGACCCGCCCATCGACCACTCGGCCAGGACGCCGATCAGCTTCTCCAGCTTCGGGGTGAACACCTTGAGGCTCTCCGTCGCGAGGTCCACCTCGAAGGCCAGGAGGTGGCGCTTCCCGGCTCCCTTCGCGGCCGACGAGAGGAGGAGGTCGGGGATCGCTGCGGGCTCGGGCTGGTGGCGTCTCTGGAGGAGCCACGCGGGCTCAACGCGCTCGTAGGAAGCGGGGATGCCGCGAAGTGCGAGGAGCGCCAGGTCGACGATCCAGAGGTGGTGCTGGAGGCAACTGGGCGGGATGCCCCGGGTACGCGGGAAGAGTCCGTCCGCCGTCGCGTAGCCACCATCGACGAGGACGTCGGCCCCTTTCTGCGTGAGCCAGACCAGGTTGCATCCCATACCGAGGAACCGCGTCACGCCGACCAGGCCGAGCGCAAGCCAGCGCTTGAGGCGCCGCGCGAAATTCGACTCCTTGCACCCGCCGTAGCACTCGAAACGGATCTGAGGTCCGGTCATGCAGCCGAAGAGCGCGAGTGCGAGCAGCCCTACGATGTCGAGGGCGACGAGGATTTCGTCTCGGGGCTCGCGGCGGGGGACAGCGACTGCCGGGGGCCGGAGCTGCTCTGGCGACTGCTGATGTGAGGTCGCGTCGGGCGCGCCGATCATCGGCGGCCCGAGGTGATCCTCCAGAGTCTCCAGAGACAGCTCCGGTCGGCAAACTCCCGTGGGAAGCTGGTCGCTCGCCATCGTCGTCAGGCCACCGCGAGGAAGGTCGGTGTCGATTCGACCCACGCCGCTTCCTGCCGAAAGCGGTCGCAGATGAATCGGGAGAGGGAGAGGCTGATGCTCTCGGCCGTGTCCGCGGGAACGGTCACGGCATAGGCACACGCCTCGTCGTGGAGGACCTGACCGCTCGGAGAGCGCCAGGCACCACTGACAGCGCCGCGGCGAGTGAAGCCGCCTGCGAGAGTGATGAGGAGCTCTTCGAACGCGTCGAAGTCTTCGGTTTGAAACGGATGCCCGTCGTTGTCACGGATGGGAATCAGGACGTCGAGTCGTTGGGTTGGGCGCATCGCGCTGGGGGTGGAAAGGTCGGGTGCGGCAGGACGTGCAGTGGTGAGGACGAGGCGAGGAAAGGCTCCCGTGGGGAGAGTGAGTTCGGGTGTCGGGAAGGAGAGCCTCGCATCCCACCCGTCGTGCGCTGCTGTCCGTGTCAGCGAAGGAAGCGCCGTCCGATCGGACCAGCCGACGGGGCGCTTCCTCCACGACGTTCCTTCAGCGTAGAGGGCGGGTGGGAGCGAGACCTTGAGCTTCGGTTCAGGTCGAGAATCCACGATCGTCACTCCGCGTCTCTCTTCTCGGGGGCCATGAATCCGGAGTCGGCGTACAGCTGGTTGAGGGCTGCGAACACCGCGAGCAGGTCCACTGTGTCGTCGAAGGTGAGAAGAACGTGTACCCAGGGGTCGGGACGGGAACCGTCGCTCGGACGTCCCTCGTGCCAGGAGTGCAGCGAGCCGTCGAAGCGGTCGACGATGTGCTCCTTGATCGCGAGGAGGGAGCGAACGAAGCCCCCTGTCCCGGTCTCCGGGGTCGGGACGGGAAGACGGAGGTGAATGGAGAAGGGCATGGTCGTGGGTGAAGGGAATGCGACGTGAGTCGTGGTGCGGGGAGGCGAAGCCGCGACCGAGGAATTCCCGACGCGTCCGAGCTCAAGAGCGGTTTCGGTCTTCATGGCGTCACGGCAATTCGATGCTCGCGCCGCACTCGCTGCAGTGGATCCACTCGAGCCGCTCCCCGCAGCGCGAGCAGGGGAGGGCCAGCGAGCGGTGTTCCGTCCAGCCGCATCCTTTCGCGCGGCACTCAATGAGAACGTCGAGCCGATTCCCGCTGTACCCACAGCTGGGGCAACGGATGAACCCGGCCCGAATGACTTTCGCCGCCCGGTGGAAGACGAACAGCGATCCGATGGCCCGGAGCGCGAAGATGGGGCTCGCGAGCACGAACAGGACGAAGGCTCCGACGACGGACGACAGCTTCCGCGGCGTGTCAGGCATCGGCGTCCTCGTCGTCTTTCTCGAGGTGGCGCAGCAGATCGTCCATTGACTGGAATGTGGCGGGGGTCGTCGGCTCCGGCCGAGGCGCGACGTTGCGGTGCAGCAGCCGTGTCTCCCACGCGCCGATCAGCTCCTCCGCGGTCGTCAGGCTGATGGTCGAGCGCGTACCGATCTCACGGTCGAAGACGGCGCGAAGTTCCTCGGCGCTCCGGCCCGTCGTCACGTCGGGGTCAGGGACGTTCGGGGCCGAGCAGCGCAGGACGGGCTCTCCCTTCATCCAGAGGAAGAATTCGCGGGAAGGAAGTCCTTCGATCTCCCGCTGAAATACCCTCCGGCGCTCCGCGTCGCTCTTCCCTGGGGCGAAGTCAGGCGGGAGGTGGGGGGCGAGCCACGACGCCTCCGAGCGGCTCTGGAAGGCGAGGACGAAGCGGCTGTTCAGAACGAAGGTCGTCGCGAGCGCCGTTGAGGCGGCGTTCTCGAAGTCCTGGGCGAGGCCCCAGAGCGCGACGCCGAACGAGCGCGACGTCCGAAGTGCCTGCGCGATCGGCGTCACGAGCTTGGGGGAGCCAGCCACGGTTGCGGCAAGTTCCTCTCCGACGATCAGTAGCGGGCGGGCGGGGCTCCGCGTTGGGATTGAGGCGAGGA
>CALBDV010000541.1 GCA_937927565.1 uncultured Holophagales bacterium | reverse complement strand
GGTCGCCGTGAGGATGACGCTCGTCGCGAACAACGACGCCGTGATCTACCTCGACGGCACGAAGGACCCCTACTCTGACGGCAACGCGAGCGCCCTCCTCACCCAGAACCAGAGCAACCTCGACTCGGTCATCGGCTCCGCGAACTACGACGTCGGTCACGTCTTCTCGACGGGCGGCGGCGGTCTCGCAGCCCTCGGCGTCATCTGTGAGTCCGGAGCGAAGGCCCAAGGCGAGACGGGCAGCTCGAACCCGACCGGCGACGCCTTCTGGGTCGACTACGTCGCCCACGAGATGGGGCACCAGTTCGGCGGGAACCACACGTTCAACGGCAGCGACAGCAACTGTGGGGGCAACCGCGTCAGCTCGGCCGCATACGAACCCGGCAGCGGCTCGACAATCATGGCGTACGCGGGAATCTGCAGCCCGCAGGACCTACAGCCCCACAGCGATCCCTATTTCCACGGCAAGAGCTTCGACGAGATCGTCGCCTACATCACGACAGGCGGGGACGCCTGCGACGTGAGCACGGCCACGTCGAACTCGGCGCCGACGGTCGAGGCGGGCGCGGCGTACACGATCCCCTCCCGAACGCCGTTTGCCCTCACGGGATCGGCGACCGACCCGGAGGGCGACCCCCTGACGTTCGGCTGGGAGCAGTTCAACCTCGGAGCTGCCGACTCCGGGTCGACCCTCGTCGACAACGGGAGCCGTCCCATCTTCCGCTCCTTCGATGCGACGACGAGCCCGACCCGGACCTTCCCGAAGCTCTCCGACGTTCTCGCCGGAACACCTTGTCCCGGACTGCCCCCGGGGCTCATGTGCGGCGAGACGTCGCCGACGACGAGCCGGACGATGAACTTTCGACTGACCGCCCGCGACAACCGGGGCGGCGGCGGCGGCGTGAACTCCGACACGACGACGGTCGCCTCCGTTTCGACGGCCGGCCCCTTCGCGATCACCGCCCCGGCGTCTGCCGTGACCTGGCCCGCGAGCTCGACGCAGACCGTCACCTGGAACGTCGCGAACACGAACCTCACGCCGATCTCCTGCGCGAGCGTCGCGATCTCCCTTTCGACGGACAGCGGCGCCTCCTTCCAGACGACGCTCCTCGCCTCGACCCCGAACGACGGCTCGCAGGCCGTCACCCTCCCTAACACGCAGACCGTCGGAGCGACGGCCCGCGTGAAGATCGCCTGCGTCGGAAACATCTTCTTCGCGATCTCCCGGCCGTCGTTCACGATCTCGGCACCCCTGCCTCCGCCGACGGTATCGGCCATCGATCCCGCATCGGGCACGACCCTGGGCGGGACGGCCGTGACGATCACGGGGACGAACCTCACCGGCGCAACAGGGGTGACGTTCGGCGGGACGGCGGCCACGTCGTACACGGTGAATTCGGCGACCCGGATCACGGCGACGACCCCCGTGCATGCCGCGGGAGCCGTCGACGTCGTCGTCACGACGCCTGGCGGGACCGCGACGCTCACGGGAGGCTTCACCTACGTCGTGCCGACCCCCGCGATCACGGCTGTCTCGCCGAGCTCCGGCCCGACCGCCGGCGGGACTCCCGTCACGATCACGGGCTCCGGTTTCGTCGCCGGGGCGACCGTGCTGATCGGCGGGGTCGCCGCCACGCCCGTCGTCGTCGCCTCGGCGACTTCGATCACCGCCGTGACCGGTGCACACGCCGCGGGACCGGTCGACGTCGCCGTCACGACGCCTGGCGGGACCGCGACGCTCACGGGAGGCTTCACCTACGTCGCCGGGCCGGCGGGTTCCGCCTTCTACACGGTCACGCCCTGCCGGGTCGTCGACACGCGGAGCGCCGACGGGCCGTTCGGCGGCCCCGTCCTCGCGGCGTCGCCGGCAGAGCGGGAGTTCGCACTCGCGTCCGCGTGCGGCGTCCCGGCCGACGCGAAGGTCGTCTCGACCAACGTCACCGTGACCGGCGGGACGGAGGCCGGGACCCTTCGGATCTACCCGTCCGACTCGCCGCTTCCCGTCGCCACGACGATCTCCTTCGCGGCCGGAAAGACGAGGGCCAACAACTCCCTGCTCCTTCTCTCGGAGACCGGGGAGACGGGACGCGTCACCGTGAGGAACGACTCGCCCGGCCCCGTCCACCTCATCGTCGACGTGAACGGCTACTTCCGGTAGCCCTCCCTCTCACTCCTCCAGCAGGCCCCGCAGCTCCTCCCGCGTGAAGCGGCGCAGGAGCCGCGGGTCCTCCTCGGGGACGAGGTCGCGGGCGAGGCGCGCCTTCTCGGCAATCAGCCGGTCGATCCGTTCCTCCACCGTTCCACGCGTGACGAGCGTGACGACCTGGACGCCGCGCGTCTGCCCGATCCGGTGGACCCGGTCCGTCGCCTGCTCCTCGCGAGCCGCGTTCCACCACCGGTCGTAGTGGATGACGACGGAGGCGGACGTCAGGTCGATGCCGACCCCCGCGGCTCGCAGGCTCGCGAGGAAGACGCGGCAGGAAGGGTCCTCGCGGAAGCGCGCGACCGGCGCGGCGCGATCGACCGTCGCCCCGCGAAGCGTTTCGAATCCGATCCCGGCTTCGGTCAGGTGGTCCCCCATCCTGTCGAGCATCCGGAGGTACTGGCTGAAGACGACGACCTTCAGCCCGCTGCCGAGAGCTTCCTCGAGAAGCTCGACGAGGAGGTCCCACTTTCCGGAGCCCTCCTCCCCCGGCGGGTCTCCCTCGGGCCGGAGGAGGTCGGGGTGATCGCAGAGCTGCTTGAGCTTCGTCAGCAGGGCGAAGACGTGGAGGTACGGAACCGGCCCCGTTCCCCCGAGCGCCTCGCGCAGCGGCCCGCCTCGCTGCTCGAGAAGGTCGGAATAGAGCGCCGCCTGTGCGGGCGTCATCTCGCATTCGCGCCGGTCGAGGAGCTTCTCGGGGAGGCCGAGCGCCACCTGCGATTTCGTGCGACGGAGGACGAAGGGACGGACGAGGCGCCGGAGCCGTTCGCGCGCCGCGGCGTCCCCGTCTTCGATCGGTCGGACGAAGCTCTTCCGGAACTCCGCCTCGGGCGGCAGGTAGCCCGGGAGGACGAAGTCGAGAAGCGTCCGCAGCTCCTCGACGCCGTTCTCCACCGGCGTCCCCGTCAGGCCGACGATGGTCCCCGCCCGGATCGCACGAAGCGCCTGGTGCGTCGCGGTCCCCCGGTTCTTCACCGTCTGCACCTCGTCGAGGACGAAGAGGTCGAACGGCGGCCCGGCGAGCGCGGCGGCGTCGTTGCGGAGCGTTCCGTAGGTCGTCAGGAGGATGCGCTCTCCCGCTTCGGCCGGGCCGCGTGCGGCGCCGTGGTGCCGCCTCACCGGAAGGTCTGGTGCGAGCCGGCGAAGGGTCTCGTCCCAATGGGGCAGAACCGACGCCGGGCAGACGACGAGGACCCGCGGCGGGCGCCCCGACTCCCTGGCCATGGCGGCCAGGAGGGCGACCGCCTGCCACGTCTTGCCGAGCCCCATGTCGTCGCAGAGGAGTCCCCCGAAGCCGTTCCGGTAGAGGAACCAGAGCCAGGAGTAGCCCGTCCGCTGGAAGTCGAAGAGGGGGAGGCCGAGCTCTTCAGGAATGGGAGCCGGAGAGTCGGCGGCGAGATCCTCGAGGCGGGAGAGGGCCTCCGCGGAGGCGCCCGCTCCCGTGACCTGGTGATTCGGCGGAAGGTAGGACCGGACGCGGCAGACCTCGAGGGGCGCCAGGTGCAACCGGAGCCGGGCTCCGCGTCCGGAGAGAGCGCTCTTCTCGAGGCCGTCCATCCAGCCGTAGCGGGGGTGCTGCGGGTCGAGAAGACCGCCGGCCGCCGCGAGGAGGGGTTCCTTCTTCCGTCGCGCGGCGAGGATCGTCCCGAACGGGACCGCCTGGCCGCGGACGCGGTAGACGACCTCGAGGAGGTATCGCCCGCCGTCCTCGCCGAGGGCAACGACCTCTGCTCCGTCCGGCTCGGCCAGGCCTCCGCCGCGAAGCTCGGCAGGGAGCAGCTCCGCGGGCCACGAAGCCAGCTCCTCCCGGTGGCGGGAGAGAAAGCGCGCGACCGAGGCCGAGGGGACCCGCGTCTCTACGTCGACCGGGACCCCGACGGAAGACGGGCACCATTCGCCGTCGAAATCGAGTGAGCCCTGCGCTCCCGCCTCCGGCTCGCGGAACGGCCGGCGGCGCTCCTCGACGGCCACGAGCCCGCCCTCTTCCGGCAGGAGCGCGAACCCGCCGCAGCGGCGCGTGCGCGACTCGGGGAGGTCGAAGGTCCGCTCTCCTCCCGGCGTCGTCACGAGGAGGGCCGGGGTGAGGAGAAGGTCGCCACGGAGGTCGATGGAGAGCCGGAGGGTCGCCCGCGCCGAACCCTCCACGCTTGCAAGGCCCATGGCCGCGAGGGCGGCTCCTCCCTGTCGGCGCGCGAGCGCCTCGAGGGCCGAGGCCTCGAGCCGGAGCCGCAGCCATCCCCCGCCATCCGACGAGACGAGCCACGCTCCCGTGGCGTCCGTCTCGACGCGGACCGCACACCCCGGCTTCGCGGTGGCGTCGAAGGCCCGGGCCGCCAGGACGAAAAGGAGCGACTCCTCGGCCGCCTGCCGGCGCGACCGCACGCCGTGCTCGTTGAGCGTCCTCTCCTCCGAGGTTCGGACGAGCTGGGCGAGCAGCACCTCGTGCCGGAGCCGCAGAAAGGCACCCGAAGGCACCGGCCCGACCGGAAAGCTGTTGGTGAGGCCCGCCCACGGCTCCCCCGCGCCGGACAGCGACGCGAGTGCGAGCCCCTCGCCGGTCTCGATGCGCAGGCACGCGGTCGTCCCGTCGGACCCTGCCGGCCCGACCGTGACACGAAGACCTGACGGACAGCTCTCCACGAGCCCCTCCACGGCGCGCAGCCAGGGGCTCTCGGCAAACTGGTCGCCGGGGAGGCGCGCCGTGCCGCCACCGTCAGGCCGGGAGAGCGCCGCCGCCAGCGCCCCGAGGTGCGGGCAGAGGGCGAACGGCCGCTGCTTCGGAGTGCACGGGCAGGTCGCCGAGAGGAGTCCGTCGGCGGAGTCGAAGGCGAGCAGGGCGAGGTTCGCGCGGCCGTTGGGGGCCACGACCCTTCCCGCAACACCCCGCCGCAGCCAGACACCCTCTTCCACGCGCCCCCCGGCAGAGAGGAGCCGCAGCGCCGTCTTCAGGCCGTCCCGGTCGAGGCGTGCGCGGACGCACTCCGGCAGTCGCGCCTCCGCAGGGGCTGTCACGCCTCCCAGCGGTGGAACCAGAGGGACTGCTTCGCCACGGGCTCGGCCTTCGACTCCAGTGCGGCCATCTGAGTACGCGCGAGCGGCGTGAAGCCCCGCGCGATCGCCACGTTCTCCTCCAGCTGCGCCACGGAGTCGCAGCCGACGATGACGGTCGAGACCGGGAGCGAGAGGACGTAGCGCATCGCCTCGGGCATCGTGAGCGTTCCCGAGCGCGTCGCCTTGATCTTCCCGCGCTGCTCCTCGAGCGGGGGCGGGACGTAGCCCGCGAGGAGCCGGCCGCGGGCCGGGACCTTCATCCCGATGATCCCCATCTCCTTCTCGACGGCAAGGGGCAGGAGCTCGCTCCCGAAGGGGAGGTGGTGCGGGTCGGCGGCGTTGATGGCGAGGAGGATCGCGTCGAACGGAAAGCGCCGGATCGCCTCGGCGAGGACGGCGGGGTCCGTGTGTCCCGAGAGCCCGAGGAAGCGGACGAGCTTCTGCTCGCGGGCCTGCCGGAACGCCTCGAGCGCTCCGCCCTTCGCGAAGACCTTCTCCACGTCGTCCATCGTGCTCATCGCGTGGAGCTGCCAGAGGTCGACGTGATCGGTCTTCAGGAGCTTCAGCGACGTCTCCAGGAGCTGGAGCGAGCCGTCGCGCGAGCGGTCGTGCGTCTTCGTGGCGAGGAACGCCTCGCTCCGCCTCTTCGCCATCACCGTCCCGAAGTACTGCTCGCTCCAGCGCGCCTCGCCGCCGTAGCGGGCCGAGGTGTCGACGTAGTTCACGCCGAGGTCGAGCGCCCGCTCGATGAGCGGCACGGCGACCGCCTCGTTCGCCGGCTTCTCGAGGGCGGCCTGGCCGCCGAGGCTGAAGAGGCCGACGCGGAAGCCGGTCTTACCGAGGTTGCGCGTCGGCATCGCCTCCGCGGTCCGGGGATTCCACGGGAGCACGTCCGGCTTCGCCGCCGCCTTCGCCTCGGCCCCCTTCGCCGGAAGGGTCGAGGCCGCCCCGAGCTGCCCCGTCACGAGGCCCGCGGCCGCCGCCGCGCCGAGCTTCAGGAGGTCGCGCCGCTCCATCGCCCCGTCCCTCGTCGTCTCGTCCCGCTCGACCATCACGCACCTCCCGCCGGAGCCCCGGCACGAGGAGTATCGCCCGGCCGCGGGTCCGCCTCAGAGGCGCGGCTTTCGCCCGCCTCCCGCTTCGATCTCCGCGACGTGGGCCCGGGCCCGGGCGGCGAGCGAGGGGTCTTCCGTTGCCGCCGCCACCTCGCGAAAGACGCCGAGCGCCGCGGCGCCCTGTCCCGCGTTCAGGAGCCCGACCGCCGCGTTGAAACGCCTCACGAGCCTGTTGTGCGTCACGAGCCGTCGGAGCTCGCCCACGTCCCAGCCGAGAGCGCTCTGCATCTCGGGGTCGTATCCGAGCGACGCGTGCAGCGCCTCGAGCCGGGTGAGCGCCTCCTCCTCGCGCCCCGCGTCGATGAGGCGATTCACGAGGTCGACCTCCGCCGGCACGTCGCGCCGGACGGCGATCGTTGCGCCCGGCAGCGCCGAAGTGAGCAGCGGAGCCGGGGGCGGAGCCGCCGCGGGAGGGGCCGACCCCGTCCGCGTTTCAGGCTCGGGCAGCCGGCGGCCCTTCACGACGCCGCCGAGGACTCCCGCGGCCCCGGTCCGGGTCAGCGGCAGGAGGCGGCCGGCGGGCGGCGCTCCGCCGGGTACGTCGACGATCCGGGCGAGCGGCCGTGACTCGACGACGTGCCTTTGCGCCCGTTCGAGAAGCGCCCGTTCGCTCTCGCCGAAGGCGTCACGGACGGCGGACGGGCCCTCGCGCCCTTCGCCGGCGAGCTCGACGAAGCGGCGGAGTCGCTCTTCGCCATCGGGGATCCCCTGCAGGAGGAAGTGGACGACGGCCCAGGCCTGCGCGCGGAGGAGGGCCGCCGACTCGGCTTCCCCATCGATCGCCGACGCGGAGAAGAGGTGCGGACGCCCCGCCGGGAGGCGGGCGGCGCGAAGGAGGGCGATGTGCTCCGGCACGAGCCGCCCCAGCGTGGCCCGCTCCTGCGTCGCCGAGAAGGTCGAGAGGTACTCGCCGAGCCCTGTCACGAGCCACTCCGGGAGCGGCACGCGCGACCGGCGGGCGAGAGCGGTCACGACGGCGCGCAGGAAGCCGGCGCGAGCCTCCTCGTCGCTCGTCGCCGCGATGACGATCCGGCCGCTCGTGAGACCCGTCGGCGGATAGCCCGCCAGGGCGAGGTGCCCGGCGTCGTGAACGACGACGGCGACGAGCGGCGGCGAGGCGCCGAACGCCCCCGGAACGAGCCCCGGCATCAGGGCGACGAGCGCCCTCATCGTGACGGCCGTCTCCGCGAGGCGCGCGTCGGACGCCGTCCCGACGACCGTGACGCTCCCCGCCTCCACTTTGCGCCACGCTTCCCGGTCGGGAGCCGGGGCGGGAGCGGAGAAGGCCAGGGCGCCACCCAGCAGGGACGAAAGGAGGACGAGGGCGCGGCAAGGCCTGCACGGTCTCCCCTCTCCGCACGTGCCCTTCGGGTACGGCGTCACGGCGTTCTCCTCCGCCGTCTAGTATCGCCTGCAAGGCCGAGTGCCGGCTCCTGTCGGCGTGCCCGCGAAGTCCAAACGGGGCCGGGCGACGTTGTAGGGTAGGGAGATCTCCTTGACCAGCAAGCCTGCCGTTCGCCCCATCCTTTCCGTCGCAGCCGCGGTCCTCGCAGCCGCCGCGGCGATGCTCGTCCTCGACCTGGCGTGGCTGGGCGTCGTCGCGCGCGGCCTCTACGTCTCCGCCCTCGGACCGCTGATGCGTCCGGAGGCCTACTGGCCCGCGGCCGCGCTCTTCTACGCCTTCTACGTCGCCGTCATCGTGACCTGGGCGGTCCTCGGCACGGAACGTCCGCGGGCTGCGGCCCTGCGGGGCGCCGGGCTCGGCTTCGTCGCCTACGCCACCTACGAGCTGACGAACTGGGCGGTCCTCAGAGATTGGCCGGCCTGGATCGTCCCGGTCGACATTGCGTGGGGCGTCGCCCTGACCGCTGTCGTCGCACTCGCGGGAAAGCTCGCCCAGCAGAGCGTCCGCGGCACCCGGGGCACGGTCCGGTGACCTCGAGGGACGAGTCGCTCCTGTCGGTCTGGTCCCGGCGGGCGGTCTCCGTCCCGGTCTATCTCCTGCTGGCCCTCGCGGCGCTCGTCACGGCCCCGCTCTGGGCCAGCGTCGGGTTCGCCTGGGACGCGCTCACGGGTGCCGCCCGCCGGCGCCCGCGAACCCGGGCTCTCGCGTTCTTCGCGTTCTATCTCGGATGCGAGGCGGCCGGCATCCTCGCAGCGACGGGCCTCTGGATCGTCACTTTCGGCGGGCGTTTCGGCGGACCCCGGCGCTGGATCGAGCTCAACGCAGCGCTCCAGCGACGGTGGGCGGACGCGCTCTTCTTCGGGAGCCTCCGGCTCTTCTCCATGAGGGTTTCGACCGAGGGGCTCGAGCTGGCGCAGAGCGGCCCGTTCCTCCTCTTCGTGCGCCATGCGAGCATGGCCGACACCGTTCTGGCGGCCGCGTTCGTCGCGAACCCCGGACGACTCCTTCTGCGCTACGTCCTGAAGCGCGAGCTCCTCTGGGACCCCTGCCTCGACATCGTCGGCCGGCGCCTCCCGAACGCCTTCGTGAAGCGCCGGGGGCCCGACCTCGACGCGGAGGTCGCCGCGGTCGCCGGCCTCGCCCGCGGGCTCGACCCCCGCTCGGCCGTCCTCATCTACCCCGAGGGGAAGCGCTTCAGCCATCAGAGGCGCGCGGCGGCGGTGGCCGCGCTCGATGAGAAGGGGCGGCACGAGCTGGCGACCATCGCCCGCGGGTTCCGGAACGTCCTGCCGCCGCGGCTCCGCGGACCGCTCGCGCTCCTGGATGCAGCGAAGGGCGTCGACGTCGTCCTGCTCGAGCACACCGGCTTCGAAGGAGCCGCGACCTTCCCGCAGTTCTGGCACGGAGCGCTCGTCGGCCGTACGCTGAACGTCCGGCTGCGCCGCCTTCCGGCTTCCGCGATTCCGGCCGAAGGCCGCGATCGGTGGCTCTTCGAGAGGTGGGCCGAGGTGGACGACTGGATCTCGCAGGCCCGTGTGGCGAGGAACGCGGATGCGGCCGGAAGGAGCGACTCGTGACGTTCGAGCTCTTGATCGGGAATGCGGCGCTCGTCCTCGTCCTGATGACGGCGCTCTGGGCCGTCAGCGTCTTCCTGAAGGACGCCAGCATCGTCGACCCCTGGTGGTCCATCGGCTTTCTCCTCGTCCTCGCGCACACCGTCGCGCGGACCGGCCTGACGCCGGGGAAGACGCTCCTCCTCGCCATGGTGGGGGCGTGGGCGGTCCGCCTCTGGCTCTACCTCCTGGCGAGGAGCCGGGGGAAAGCCGAGGACCCGCGCTACGCGGGCTTTCGCAGGAAGTACGGTCCCGATCGGTACTGGTGGTTCAGCTTCTTCCAGGTCTTCGTCCTCCAGGGCATCCTGATCGTCCTGATCTCGGCGCCGCTGCAGCTGGCGGGGTCCGCGGGCGAGCCCGACCCGGTCTCGCTCAGCGACCTCCTCGGTCTCGCGCTCTTCTCCGTCGGCCTCGCGATCGAGGTCGTCGCCGACGCGCAGCTGAACGCGTTCCGCAAGGCCCGTGCAGGCGGCGGGCCCGGCGCACCGGGACCGGTCCTCGACACCGGGCTCTGGCGGTACAGCCGCCACCCGAACTATTTCGGCGAAGCCCTCCTCTGGTGGGGTTTCTTCCTCTGCGCTCTCGACGAGCCGATGGGGTGGGCGACCGTCCTCGCCCCCGCTCTGATGACGTTTCTCCTCGTGAAGGTCTCCGGGGTCGCGATGCTCGACGCCCACATGGCCGCGACGCGACCCGAGTACGCCGACTACATCCGGAGGACCTCCCCGTTCCTGCCGCGGCCGCCGAGGGTCTGAAGCGGATTTTTTTATCGCGGTCGTGACAAGACCGCCCCCCGGGGACGACTCTAGGGGCATGACGGTGCCGAACGCCGAACCGAGGGCCGCAGGCATCGAGGGATCCAGGGAA
>CALBDV010000540.1 GCA_937927565.1 uncultured Holophagales bacterium | reverse complement strand
TAGGCCGCCCCGAGGTTATTGAGCGAGAGGGCGTGCTCGTAGACGAGGCCGAGTCGCCGAGCCACGGCGAGGCCCTTCGTGATTGTCGATACGACCTGCTCCGGCTGGAAGAAGATGCACGAGATCCGTTGGAGCCGAACGAGGAGGGCGGTGTTCCTCTCTTGCTGGGCGATCAGGAGGGCCTTGCGGTACGCCGCCTTCGACGCCGGGAAGTCGCCGACAGAATCGTAGGCGTAGACGAGGTCGGTCCAGAGAGAGGCGATCGCCGGAGACTCGATCGATTGTGCCAGCTTCAGTCCTCGTCTCAGGTCCGTGACAGCCCGCTCGTGCGAAGTGTGGTCGGGAAGACGGCTCGCGGCCCGCCCGCGGAGCTGGAGAAGCGGTGCATAGACGGGGTTGATGGAGTCGGATGGAATGCCGTGAAGAAGCTCTGTGACGGTGTCGTACTTCTCGGCACCCATCAAGGCGGCGCCACGGTGCTCGATCGCAGCCAGGCGCCGGTCGTCGTCCTCGGTGACGCCGAGGGTCTCGAGGACGCCTACCTCCTCCATCGCAAGCTGATCGGCGTCTGAAAAGGCGGCGTGCCGAAGTGCCTCGGTCGCCGCCTGTCCGAGGAATTCTGCCGCTCCAGCTAGGTCTCCTGCCATGCGAAGGTGCCGCGCTACGTACCGAGGTGGGGTCGACGGATCTGTTCGGAGCGCATCGGCGATCCGGCGATGAAGCTCGGTGGCCTCATCGCCGAGCGCCCCGAGAAGAGCCTCTCGTGTCAGGTCGTGCTCGAATTCGAACTCCAGCGTTCCGCCCAGGCGGCGGATGAGTCCGGTTTGCCGTCCGATCCGACTGAGGGCAGAGATGACTCTGGACGCCGTCGTCTGCGCAGCGCGGGCGACAAGCCTGGCGTCGAATACTCGATCCGTCACGGCCCCGAGGTGGAGCACGTCCTCTGTGAAGGCATCGTCCCCAATTGCACGGCAGAACCGCGCCAGGGTGATCTCGGCGAGAGTGGGAGGCAGGATCGATCCGGAAGGACGCTCCAGGCGCCAGATCCCCCCGCATAGAGTGAGAGCGCCGCGATCCTGAAGGAGTTGTAAGACCTCTTTCAGGTACTTCGGATTTCCGAGGCAGGTGTCGGCGAGCCAGTCTCTGTCGTCGAGGCTAAGCTCCAGCGGTCCCTGCAACCACCGACCTGCCACGTCCGTCACCTCGCCAACTGAGAGTGGCGGAAGCGTGACGAAGTGCCGATGACCGTCTCCGGGCCGCGACATGGCTTCCCGGATCTGCGAGATCGACTCTGGCTCCACCCCATTCGTGCGCGCCGCCAGGACGAAGAAGACCGGAAGTCGCCGTAGCTCCTCCACGACGTGTCCCAGGAACTTCACCGAAGAGGCGTCGAGCCACTGGACATCATCGAGGAAGAAGACGGCACCGGACTTCCCGCCAATGCGCTGAAGGAGGTCGAGTAGAGCGTAGAAGGCGTATGTCTCGCTGGGGGCGACCTCGCGCGATAGGGCCTTGCTGTGCCGGGTTTCACGCCGCGCTCTCACGAGCGGCCCCAGGAATTCCTTGAGGAGCGGAACAGATTCGGCGTATTGCTCGGCCGCGACCCGAGCTTCAGCGCCGGCCTTTCCTTCAAGGGCGTTCCCGATGGCCCGGCAAATCGGTAGCAGGGCGGGCGTTCCGGTCGGCGGTGCTCCACCTTCCAGCTTGGGCCGGTTGTCCGTCAGACGCTGAAGAAAACGTTTCGCAAGATGGGTCTTTCCCAGCCCGGGCGCGCCGCTCAGGAGGCAGACGGCACCGGGCGAGCCATGGACATCGCCGAGGTAGGAGTCGAGCTGTGCGAGGACTGCGTTGCGGCCTTCCATCACTGAAATGATGGCATGAGGCCGAGTCCGATGGCCGCAAAGGCTACTGCTGCGACCGAACGAACGTACTCGGCCGTCGTCATTGGGGGATATCGACGAGGCCGAAGGAAATGAACGGTCGCTCCGAAGACCAGCACGAAGAGCGGTTGAAGACCTCCGACAGCGTGTACGAGGCTTACTGGGCCGAGGCTGGTAGCTCGACTCAGTGCAGTTGCCGCGCTGACGTCAAGGCACTCGTTGGCGACAAGAACCGCTGCGAGGGTCCGGCTGATGCCGGAGGAAAGTGCCTGCCGCGTAGGAGACATGAGCACTCCCAGGACGATTGCGGTCGAGAAGGTGGCCAGGGACATCCAGCCGAGACCGGTGGAGAATGACGTCAGTTCGAAGAGGCGCTTCTCGGCGACCGACACGGTCGCGACGAGGAGCGACGCTAAAAGCATCCACGGAAGGGCCGGGCTCCAGCTCCTTCTCCCGCCGGATGACTGGGCTCCTCCAGCGGTGGCGCTCGCTAGGAGCAACGCAATGGCGACGTATTCGCGAATGCGGAGTTCTTCGTGGAGGAAGACTCGCGCGAGAACCACAATGAGCACGGGCGCGACGTTCCACATGAGAAGCACCGCGGCGGTCGGCGCGAGATCGAGTGCCCGAAAGTACGGGAGATATGCGAGAAGGGCCACGACGCCCGTCAGGGTCGCGAGTACGACCACGGGAAGTCCTGGCCAAGCGAGATTCCCTGTCGCAAGCACGAATATGCCCGGTAGTCCGCCGAAGACGCCGGTGACGACCACGAGAGTCATGGGCTCAGTTACGCGCTCCTCTAGGAGGCGAGAATCGATGAGATTCGAAAGCGCCCAGAGCGCTGGCGCCGAAATCGCTAGGAATTGCCAGGACACGTGGTCATGCTCGCGGAATAGGGCGCGGTCCGCAAGAGGGACTCATGCGCCCTGCAACGCGACCGAATAGGAAGGCTCCTGAACGGGG
>CALBDV010000539.1 GCA_937927565.1 uncultured Holophagales bacterium | reverse complement strand
TCGCCCGGCATCGTCGTCGACGACCCGGCCACGCGGCAGAAGATGAAGCTCTACCGCGGCATGACCTCGCCGGAAGCCGTCGTCGACGGTTCGAGCGACGCCGCCGTCGCCGACGCCCTCGCGACACCCGCCGAGGGGCAGTCGCTCCGCGTTCCGTACGTCGGCAGCGTCGTCGACGTCCTCGCGCGCATCGCCGGCCACCTCCGGTCGGCCGTCAGCTACGCCGGCGAGACGACGCTGGAGGCCGCCCACCGGAAGATCGCCGCCGACCCGGGGCGCTACCTCGTCCCGCTCTCGGCGGCGGGACGGGTGGAGTCGTTCGAGCGCTGAGGCGCCGAACGCGTTCCAGAGCACTCCGATGAAGGGCCTCTTCGCTGCGCTCCTCGCGTCCCTGACGTTCGGGGCGTCCCTGTCTCTGACGGGTGCTCCTGCGCCCGACGCTCCGCCGGACCCGGCCCGTATCGCCTTCACGGTCTCGATGCCCCGCCCGGAGACGCACTACGTCCACGTGGAGATGAGCTGCGCGGGGATTCGCGACGAAACGGTCGAGCTGAAGATGCCGGCCTGGTCGCCCGGCTACTACGTGATCCTGGACTACGCGAAGAACGTCGGTCGCTTCGAGGCTCGTGATTCGTCCGGCCGCCCGCTGGCGTGGAAGAAAACCTCGAAGAACGCCTGGCGCGTGACGACGGGGGGGACGAGCCCGTTCACCGTGAGCTACGACGTATGGGCCCTCGGCAGCTCCATCGCCGAGAGCTCCGTCGACGAGAGGCAGGCGTTCCTCTCGCCGACGAGCCTTTTCCTGCATCCCGCCGGACGGATCGGGACCCCCGTGACCGTCTCCGTCGCGCCCGGGGAAAGCTGGCCCCGCATCTCCACCGGGCTCGCCCCGGTACGGGGCCAGCCGACCACTTTCTCCGCTCCCGACTTCGACGTCCTCTACGACAGCCCCATCCTCGTCGGCAGCCAGGAGGTCCTCTCCTTCGAGGTGAACGGGATCCCCCACACCTTCGAGGGACGCGACCTCGGGACGCTCGACCGCGTCCGCTTCACGGCCGACCTGAAGGCGATGGTGAAGGCTGCCACCGACCTCATGGGGGACATCCCCTACGAGCGCTACGTCTTCATCTCGATCGGCCCCGGGGGCGGCGGCCTGGAGCACCTGAACTCCCAGCTCATCACGTTCGACGCCGCGAAGATGGCCGACCCGGTCGAGTACCGCCGGACCCTCCGTTTCATCGCGCACGAGTACTTCCATCACTTCAACGTGAAGCGGATCCGGCCGATCGCTCTCGGTCCCTTCGACTACGACCGGGAGAACTACACCCGGATGATGTGGGTCTCCGAGGGCTTCACGGTCTATTACGAGGATCTCCTCCTCGTGCGAAACGGCTTCACGCCGCGCGAGGAGTACCTCGAGCGCCTCGGCCAGGGCCTCTCGGCCTACGAGAGCTCCCCCGGCCGGCGGTTCCAGTCGCCGGCCGATTCGAGCTTCGACTCCTGGTTCGGCTACTTCGACAGGAACGAGCACCTCCGGAACACGACGGTCTCCCCGTACGACTCGGGTCTCGTTCTCGCGCTGCTGCTCGATTTCCGGATCCGTCACGAGACCCGGAACCGCAGGTCGCTCGACGACGTCATGCGGACGCTCTACCGGAGCTACGCGAAGGAGAAGGGGCGAGGCTTCACGGACGAGGAGTTCCGCCGGGTCTGCGAGGACGTCGCGGGTGTCCCGCTCGCGGAGATCTTCGATCGCTACGTCGCCACGACCGACGAGATCGACTACGCGAGGTACCTCGCATACGGAGGCCTCGAGGTCGCGGACGAAGGTGCCCTCCCCGGCGGCGACCTCGGCGCCGACCTCGAGGACCGGAACGGAAGGGTCGTCGTCACGCGCGTCGGAATCGGTTCCGGGGCCTCCCTCGCGGGATTGAGCGCGAACGACGAGATCCTCGCGGTCGACGCCGTTCGCGGCGACGTCGCGAAGCTCCGGGATCTCCTCTCGATCCGGCGACCGGGAGAGACGGCGAAGCTCCTCGTCTCCCGCCACGGCAAGGTCCGCGAGCTGGACGTCACGCTCGGGCCGAAGACCGGGCGGAGTTTTCGCCTCCGGCGTCTCCCCGGGTCCACTCCCCTCCAATCCTCCATCTACGAGAGCTGGATGAAAGGCCGGTAGGCTACGGACCCTGCCCCGACCGGCAGGGAGGAGGGCGAAGGATCGCCCTCCTCCACCGTCGCCGGATCGGAGGTCAGGAC
Organism: uncultured Holophagales bacterium; assembly: GCA_937927565.1. GTDB lineage: Bacteria > Acidobacteriota > Thermoanaerobaculia > UBA5066 > UBA5066 > UBA5066. Next base: position 1,488 of record CALBDV010000539.1, on the reverse strand, counting down.
CTGATCTTGAGCACGGCGGCTACGCCCAGGAGGGCGGCCATGAGCCCGAGCATCCAGCCCGACAGCGTGGGTATCGCGGTGGTATCCACGTAGATGTACGCCGCCTGAAGCGTGGCCGTGCCTCCCGGTGTCGTCACGACGACGTCGACCAGCCCCGCTGCGTGCGGCGGCGTCGTCACCGTGATCGACGTCGCCGTGTTTCCCGTGATCGTCGCCGCCACACCACCGAACGTCACCGACGTCGCTCCCGACAGGTTGGTCCCGGAGATCGTCACGGTCATACCGCCCGCGATCGTCCCCGAGTCCGGGGAGAGGCCCGTGAGCGTCGGGGTCGCCGGCGCGCCGCCACCGATGAACGCGAGCGTGTGGAGGTTGTCCAGGGTCGGAATCGTGTTCACGACGGCCGGCGTCGCCACGTTCGCCACGATCAGGTTCCGCGCCGCGCCAGATTCGGCGGTGGCATCGAGGCCGTAGTAGAGGTTCGTCGTGGGGTGGAAGGACCCGTGGTGCGCACGAACGCCGAGCGTGCCGAGGGAGGTCCCGGCCCCGGTCGCCGTGTTCATCGTGTAGACGTCGCCATTGTTTCCGTTTACGAGGTAGAGGACCCCCGACGTGTCGAAGGCGAGCCCCTGCTCCCAGGTGCCGACTCCGGACGCGCCGACCACGGTGACCGTTCCGGCGGCCTTGTTCCAGAGGACGAGGTTGTCGGACTCCTCGGTCCAGCCATAGAGGACGCCCGCGGCGTTACACGCCGGCACGTTGACCAGCTGGCCGGCACCGGTTCCCACGGGCGTGCCCGCACCGGTCGCGACGTTGATCGTGATGAGGCCGTCCGGGTGGGCAGCGCTGTTGGTCGACGTCGTTGCGTAGAGGGTGCTCGTCGTCGCGTCCCACGTCATCCCGTTGACGAGATATCCGACGTTTCCGATCGTCTGGACGAGAGCGCCCGTGGCCGGATCGATCTCGAGCAGGCTGCTGGTGCCGCCTCCGGCTCCAAGAGTGGCAAAAAGCCTCTGCCCGTTGGCAGGGTCAGCGGAGACAACGAGCCCCAGGGCGAGGATCAACGACGCCAGCCACCTCATGAATGTTCCTCCTGACCAGACATTCTACAGCGCGAAGGGTGACCCCCGGCAAGACGCGGGTGGCGTTGCCGCGTCGATCCGGCGACCGGGAGAGACGGCGAAGCTCCTCGTCTCCCGCCACGGCAAGGTCCGCGAGCGGGACGTCACGCCAGGGCCGAAGACCGGGCGGAGTTCTCGCCTCCGGCGTCTCCCCCGTTTCACTTCACTCCAATCCGCCATCTACGACAGTTGGCAGACGGGCCGGCTGGCGATGGAGGATCGCCCTCCTCGAAGCGCCCCTTCTCTCGCGCTCCGCCGCGGGGCTACGCTTCCCGGACCATGCACCCCGTGCGCGTCGCGTTTTTCGCCCTCTCCTTCTCCGGGCTCTTCGGCTGCGCTTCGGCGCCTCCCGCCCACACTTCCGTTC